>JAJZCJ010000062.1 GCA_021846145.1 Bacillota bacterium | reverse complement strand
TAATTCCAAAATCAGCAACTCCGTTTGTATGATTTTCACCCTGTGACCTGACTTCTCAGCCGCAAATCCATAATCTTGCCTTGTACATCATTTTTTCATTCACTGATTCACTGATTCACTGATTCATGATCAATGCCTGCCCCACGATGATACCAATCAAACTCTTATTCCAAGCCAGATGTCACGAATCCTCTCTCATACGATTAAAGATTAAACCCTATGTCAGGAAGCCTTCATGTCAGCTAATTCAAATCACCAATTGAATTTTCGTGATTTATTCATAACTATCCATGATCGCCTTCGCTGTCCGACGCATCTCTTCCCGAAACTCCACCGGCTCCAACACTTCCAGATACTGCGCCTGACTCAAAAACCACATTTTGATCCCGCGTCCGAACGTTTCTGCTTGCAAAATAGTACCCGTATCGCCCCGTTTCATGATGGTCGCCGTTGGTAATCGATCCAAGATCGCTTCCAATGACTCCCCCCAGAAGCGAAACGTCACCTTCATCAGTTGGCCGGATTGCATGAACTGGATGCGTTTGCGGAATTCCCCTTCCTGAAATCGCTTCGCATAGTTCACATCAAAATGCGCTTGCGTCACTTCATAATGCTGAATCCGATCCAAACGATAAATAGTAGGAAAATCATACGGCTGTCCCTCGATATACGCCAACAGATAAAAATAATATTCTGAGAATAAGACCCCCTGCGGATATACCCTCCGCTTTCTTCCTTGGGTGCTACCTACCCGCAGATAGTCAATCTCCACCACCTGTTGCTCCCGATACGCCTGACTCAAATCCCACACCATCGTCACTAACACCCGTCCATGTTGCAGCGGCATGTAGTGAAACGTCTCATTGCGCACAATCTCCGCAATGCGTTTTCGCTCTCTCGGTGTACACTGGGCCGTCAACTTGTCCAACAGCGCGCGCATCTCCTGTGGAGGCAAAGAACGGCTTTCCAGTAATATTCTAGCTACCCACAACACTTCTTCGCGCGATAACCATTGCTGACTACCTTTGCGTAGCACATACCCGTCTTGATGTCGATCATACTCGATGGTCGATTCCTCATCTTGCGGATACCTTTCCATTAGATACAAGCGTAAATGTTCTATATCTCGTTGAATGCTTTTCTCATTCACGCCGTAATAAGCGGCTTCACTTTTCTTATTAAGCACTTCACCTTGACTTAACCGTTCATACATCGACAACATGCGAAAGCCTTTCATTTCCGGTGACGCTCCACCCTCCAGATCCATCACCCTTTCGCTGTTGTTGTACTGAATCTACCATTTGTAAATGGACAAATACTGTCCAGCCAAGCCGATATACTAAGACTATCAACAAAATCACCCAATAAACCCATTTACACTGTATTTGATTCGACATCCAAAACAGGAATCCTACGTCAAACTATGCAAAAATCAACGATTTATAAAAAAAGGAGGAATCGCCCATGTCGGCATTAGTCGAATTAGTGCTTGGCCTGTTTGCACTCACCGTGGTAGCCGCTATTTTTTATCCCATCATTCTGGTGTTATTTATCGTCAACCGCAAAATCACTTCCATCCTGTTACCGAAAATTTCTGTAGAGAATCGGACTCGGGAGGGAACCGATCCACCATTTTCATTGAAATACCCGTATGGTGGTAGATAAGCGTCATATATTTACAAACGATCACTATCTTCTACGAGAAGACTAACGAGGGGGTGACAAACGAACAAGCCATACGAAATGTAAAATTCACTGCCAAGCACTCATCACGGATCGTCTCCACCATTTTTATTAAATGATCTATTTTGGCAATTCGTTTTCAAATATAAAAAGAATGGGGTTTTCATGTTGAACCGTACAACGGAGTTTGTCCTCGGACTTATTGGTGGAATTTTTGGTTTTGGCGGAGCGTTTTTCGCAATGTTTTTCGGAGCAGTCGATAAAGCAACAACCGGCTCTGGAGGATCCATCAGCGGATTGGGCATCGCCGCTTTAATTTTCGCGGTCATCGCCATCAGCGGAGCCATCGTAGTCAAGTTCAAACCGAAACTCGGCGGATGGCTGTTGCTCATCAGCGGCATAGGAATTGTCATTTCCATCAGCCTCTTTGGGATACTACCCGCCTTACTTTTGATCCCAGCAGGGTTAATGGGGCTACTTCGCAAGGAACCAAAAAGCACCTCACCAACATATCGGCATAATCAGGGACGCGCGAGTGGGGGGCATCGTACCCCCACTTTCTAGCTTCATAACTTCCGATCGTATGAAATAAGATCAATGCAGATAGTACACGCAGATTTCAGGAGGTTAATCGTTCATGAAAGTAAATATGACCGTTTTCAAAATATTTTCCACCACCGCTGTATTGGGATCGATTTTATTGCTGTCAGGGTGTTCTACATCCAGCACGCCGTCTAGCTTAAGCTTTGGAACTAACGTGAACAAGAACTCGCAAAACCTAACCGTGAGCGGGACTCAGTATTCCCCAAACGCCAATATTTACTTGCGCGTGTTTGATTCCCAGCCATTTGGCAACACAAAATTGATTTTTCTGCTTGAAAAACAGGATGGTTCAGGTTGGACGCAAGTAGATCAGGAAAATTTTTCCGTAAATCCCAATGACGATGTAGAGGTGATGCCTTTTTACGTTACAGCGACAGGCACTTATCAAGTCACCATACTAAACGGAAATCAAACCATCGCGTCAAATCAGTTTACTGCGCAGTAAGTCGCCCTACTCCGCTGATAAACCGCTCAGTGACATTAATCCCGCTACGACGAGAGGGAAGTAAGATTGTTTGTGAACCGAACTACATGTTCCGTGTAAAGAGCGCTGATGGGTCAAGGGGTATCCCTGCCATCAACGCTCTGGTACAGGACGTGTATTTCAATGCCCCGTAAGAAAAAAGAAATCATGGAAGGTGATGTAAATGTTTTGCAATCAATGTGGTCAGGAAGTGACTGTAGATAATAAATTTTGTACAAATTGCGGGGCGCTCGTTCCCACACCAAGCATCATCACACCTCCCGAAGCTGAGCATCCATTGGTTCAGTTATCATCCATTGCAGAAACACGCGTGGGAACACAACGCAATGCAGGGTTAGTCATCTTGTATAGCATCATTTCACTCGGCATTTATCATCTCGTGTGGTACTACAAGATCAATAAAGAAATTGCGCTCCATGATCCCGAGCAACGGTTTAGTCCCGGTCTAGCCACTTGGGCACTCTTCCTACCTATCGCTTCTTGGGTAACGTTGTACAATACGGCAAATCGAATTAAAATAATGCAAATTCAAGATAATTCTCGTGATCTCATCAGCCCCGGAGCGGCCTTGGCATGGGCCATCTTGTTCGGACTTGGCTATTACGTTGTCATCCAAGGAGCCTTAAATAATCATTGGCACGCCCATCTCAGATCAGTCGCTAATCAATAACGTTAAATATTCCCCACGAAAGAAGGGATGTTCTGATGTTCTGTCCCCATTGCGGTCAGCCTCACGCCGATAATGCCAGCTATTGCGGTCATTGCGGGCATGCCATTCATGCCGTTCAAACAAACAAAACGGTACCACCGAGCCACTTATACCTCGTGAAGAACCAAGTGCCCCCACTACCTGCCAAAATGACCATGGCACCGTCTGGTGAAAGTCAACGTCTGGTGAAAACCCACCAGAGGGAAGGCGTGACGAACATCACCTCGTCTCAGGCCACCGCCATGTCCGGTTCCATGTCGCTCCAATCGTTTACAGACATCATTCACTATCTGAGTGTTGCCAATCCTTTGCGAATCAGGAAAGGTCACTTTACTCGACTCACTTGGTTCATTTTAGCCAATGCGGCGATTGCCATTTCCGTGTCCATTATTTCTGGTGGGGAACTCGTTCAAATGGTGCCCTATCTAATCGCACTCAGCAGTATTTTCCCGTTTTTTATGTTACTAATGTCACGATCACTAGCCATAAGCTCTCATCACATTGCCCTGATTGATCACACCATCGAAGATCCCATGGCGAAAAACTTGTACGCCACGGTGACACAACTCGCGACAAGAGCCGGATTAAAAAAGACACCCCAAGTTGGCATTTATGATAGTGCCGATATGAATGCTTTCGCGACTGGGTTTAGCCGCCATCATGCTCTCGTGGCCTTTAGCACAGGGTTACTACAATCCCTAGAAGACAAGAGTATCGCCGCAGTAGCCGCGCACGAAATCTCCCACATCGCAAACGGCGACATGGTGACTATGGCGCTGGTACAAAGCGTAGTCAACACGATTATCAATCTCATCACCATTCCCCTCAAATTAGTGAATCTAATTGCCATTTTTGATCGCAATATTGGCGCGGCTGCCATGTGGCTAGTCTTTATTTTCCGTTGGGTGCTGACCGTCATTCTCATCTTTTTCGGCAGTTTGGTCTTACACGCATTCTCCCGACACCGAGAATTTAAGGCGGACGCCCTCGCGGCTCGATTGCTAGATAAAGAAGCAATGATTATCGCACTAGAAGAGTTAAGTCACGACACCGTACGCACACCAAAGTCACAAACCGCCTACGCGTCGTTCAAAATTAATTCAACATCTCGCTTGTGGGACATTTTCTCTACCCATCCCTCCATCGGACGAAGAATTAAGGCATTGCAGAAACTGAAATAAATGATAGACTGAACCTCCACACTTGCTTCTTCCTCAACCACTACTTACTCAGTTCTTCCATTATCTCACGAAAACTCTCCATTGCAGTTTCCAGATTGTCAATAATTTCAGACGCCAGCACATCCGGGTCAGGCAGATTGTCTAAGTCGGCAAGTGTCTTATCTTTGATCCAAAATATGTCCAAACTAGTTTTGTCTCGCTCTACTATTTGCTTATACGTGTATTTCCGAAAACGCCCATCAGGGTTCTCTTCGCTCCAGAGTTCTTTGCGTTCATGGCGATTATCGGGATGATAACAGGAGATAAATTCCTGCAAATCCGCTAATCAGTTTCGTTTGATGATTGGGAGAAGGGTTATGAAGACTTACTCCATAACCCTGTATAATCAGCGTTTATCCTGAATGCCCAATTGCTCTTTCAAGGCGCGTTGCAGAACTTGCGAAAAATTGATGTGATGATCCTCGGCTGTTTCCTTAAGCCACTTAGGCAACGTAACATTAGTATTCACTGATTTCTGTGCCATTTCGTCTCTTACCGGAGGCATGTAAACCTCAACCAACGAAACAAACCCTCTTTCAGGAACACTGGCCGCTTCAGGTGCCGTAGGCGACGGAATGGGATCGCCATCCTCCTCCATACCGTATAAGTGTAACTCAAGCGCGTCTTTCGCCATATATAGCGCCTCCGAGAGATCATCCCCCTCCGTAACGATTCCAGGCAGATCAGGAAAGGTAATGGTATAGCCCCCGCGTTCAATTGGTTCAAATATTGCCGGATAAATGTACCGATCCACTCAATCCACGTCCTCTCTGTGATGGGTAAGTAAACAACCCAGCCTTAAAATTTGAGTCCGGACTGTTTAGAAATGTTGCTTAACGTTTCTGGCGCGATGTCTTTTCTCGGGTGAGGAACTGTCACCTTGCCGCTTTTTACTGGATGAATTAGTTGAATATGCGAGCCTCTTTGGCTCTTAATCACCCATCCATCCGCTTTCAATATTCTCAAAATGTCTTTAGAAGAGTAGCTTGCCAACTCATTCCCCTCCTACAAAAACAGTATAACGCGCGTAATAAACGCGCGTCAATAGGCTGTGTAAATGTTTTTTATTAAGATGGCAAAGCACCAACTTGTTATTACCACGAAAAAATGTCATCCCACGAATCAATTACCTATAGCGAGCAACGGAAGGTTATATTTAAATCAAAAGCCGAACCCATAATGGATTCGGCGACCGTTCGTGGATTGATGGCAGGGCGGCGTATCCTGCATCTCTGGTAACTTGCTATCGCAAGCGCGTGGGGAACCTTTCCCACCTCAACAATCCATGCTTTAAATTACTTATCTGATGACTAAATTATACACTCTCTACGCGTAATGTCAAAACGGTCTGACGATGCGACCATGTTGCAACCGCTTTTTTATTTTCTGTTCACCGTTATTAAGCTTATAAAAGGTAGAAACATAATAATACTGCCGATCAGTATCCCATTTCACTGCAAGAAGTAAATAAAATCCATCCTTGTAGTATTCAACAGACTGCTCTTTAGGATTCAACCCCAAATAATCAGGTTTCTCTATTATCGTCGGGATCAAGTGTCGGTATTGTTTCCATTCCTCTTCGTGTCCCTTTTTAATCATATGTTTCACCAAACCGGGATATATATAAATATCACCGGATTGATATTCAACACCCAATGTAGTGTGAATGAAGCCGGTATCTAGACGACCCACGGCGTAGGGTGTCGAGCAACGATAGTTGATTTTCATTTTTAATCAATTATTCCCTCCGTTCGATTCGGATGATCTTGCATGTTATAAGCATACATCGAAAAACTCGCAAAAACTTCATCGAAATCATGAATGACACATCATCCAGTGCAATCACAGGGATTACCTTCTTTCCTTAACGATCGAACAGTCTATCCCTTACCACCTTGGATCACCCTAAGATGCAGACGCGTATGCATGCGTAACTGTGACCCATCTCCTGCACCCTGCTCGTCGAACAACGTCAGCTGCTCGACTAACTCCTCCGCCTCCATCACACGAAGCACACGCTGCATGACAGATTTGCACTTCGGACAGGACGGGGCATTCGCCATCATTCCACAGTGCGGGCAATAATACGTATAGCTCATGACGTTCACCTCCCCTTGTGACAGACTACCGCGATTCCAATGAACATTCACCAGACTTACGATTTAATAATGGTTATTTTTTAATTTAAAAGGCAATACCTTTCCGTTACCTTGTTCTGACTCAAATAGATACCCTGCATCCAAATTGGCTAAAATTTCAATCTCTTGACTTTCTAAACCAATCTCATACTCAATCGCACTTTTTGTTTGTGCATTGTGTTGTACAATCAACTCAACGGCCTGCTTCAAAGCAGCAGGCTCTTCAAATGGAATTTCAGCATCTAGCGGTTCCTGCTGTAACCAATGATTCGCGGCCAGTCTCTTTCGAATGTTAATATGCTGAAATTCACTAATCAGTCCTAGTTGCCGAGCTCGATAGGCCATGGCTTGAATCGATACCTTCCAGCGTTTCTTTAACTCGGCAAAATGCTCTATGGATGTAAACATCACTTCATTTCCGAAGCTGGACGCAGGTAACAGAAACGCAGACGCGAATCGGTGAGCTTCTTTTTCGATCCTTTTGTAATTCTCTTTGTTATTGAATTCACTTAATGTCAAATTTGAATGTAACACCAAATGACCAAGCTCATGAGAAATATCAAATCGCGAATGAGCGGCCGTCTTATCACTACCCAAAAATATATATGGTCGACTTGACGGCTCCCAAACAGAGCAGGCATCTATTTTATAATCGGAAAAGGACGCCCTGGCAACAATCGCGCCTTTTTTTTCCAGCAATAAAAGCACATTACTAATCGGTCCGTTCCCCAAACCCCAATGCTTCCGTACTTTAATTGCAATCTCGTCGATTTCTTCAAAATCTATTGGCGCATATACTTTAGATGACAAATATTTCGGAATATCTAACGTAGGAAAATCCAAATAAGTTTCGAGATAACGATGGATTTCGATTAGCCATTTCAATCTGTTTGCGTGAGCCAATTTTGATTTTTTAGTTGCAGCAGCCCGACTTCTGAAAAACACAACATCATCGGCACTGATATCGGTTTCTTTTGGTTTTAAAAAGAAATGCGTTGGCACCGATAACAATGTAGATAGTTGTTCCAAAACTTGAGTAGATGGGATCGCCTTGTTTTTTTCGTATTTGGAAATAGCCTGATGAGAGAGCTCGATTTTCGCAGACAACTCTTCTTGAGTCAGCCCTCTCGCTTCTCTGGCCTCCTTTAATCTCTCTGGTACAAATGTTGAAAAATGTACTTTGTTATTTTTCACCTTCCTCCACCTCTTGAACAAATTCCCTGAATTCTACTAGCAGTTCTGGTTTAATGACTTCCTCCGCTTCCTGTTTTTCATCGTTTACGACCAGTCGCGGTTCTTTGAGTAAATTGATCGGTTCCTCAATCCATCTATATCCATTAGGCATTCCTAAATTGATAAAGTCCGGGGTTGAACTCCCGTATCCATGCGTTAGTAAAAGATAGTGAGGTTGATTCTGTATTAACCCACGACTGTTTTCATCGAAAAAATCGAATCGATATTGATTGGCTTCTTGCATTTTTTTCCTATAATAAGCGTGGCGAGCAATTGCGCCTAGAGATTGAACTTGGCTAATCGTAATGATCGCTGAATCTGTATGTAATTGGAGATACTTAGCAGTTTTCTTCGAATTACTTTCTATGCTGCACTTTACTTCTAACCGACCAAGACTAATCTCTCTTTGAAAAAGATACTGAATAGCTATAGGGCGTAAGTACCCTTCGTGAAAACGACCTATTTCCCAGTCGAGGAACGGAATTCCGTTCAAAGCAGCACGAGCAATCTTGTAACCTCTTTCTACAATGGGCACAAATTTCGATCTAAGTTCATAGGGTACCTCTTGTTGGATAACGGACATCGTGCTAACCGGTACGAGAATTTCCAAAACCATCAGCCCCCTCTTGACAAACATCTTTGCAACCATATTACTAAAATAATCGTTATTTTGCAACCAAATTGCTATTAGTTGGAATAAAGAGCAGGCATATTAAGCAGAGATCCTTTCTCGTTTGAACCAAACGATTCATGCAAATATTCAACAAACTTGTTGGCATAAGACGAAAGTGAAATCAACTATTTCCTTCCACGACCCCACGCCGTTCGCTTTCTTCGATGATTTTCATTGCTTCTTCTTCTGTGATCACCGAGTAGTAAGGATCAACGCCGGCAATGATATCGAATCGCTCTCGATTTTCTTTCCACCCTTCGCCTAGATAGTACTGCTCAAAGGTGCTTTCAGTCTCTCGAACGATTAAGTGTTTATTCAAATCACTCCGCCAATAAATGAATTCCATTTGCGTCTCATCCCTTGAGTATCCGTCATTTTCTTGTGCCGTGGTTCTTCCCTCCACAAACACAGGCGCATTTCGATACGGGTGCCTTGGAAGTCTTGCATCGACTTGAGCATACCCGCCTTCGATGAGGAGTGTCCACGTGCACCGACGTAGATCCAGCTGACTGTACCTTAAGATGATTCATAATTTCTTTGACCCAAGTCTGGGTATTTGCCGATTGCTCAACAATTTTCCCGTGTTCGATTCGAACCGCCATTTCACACTTAGATGTATTGGAATAAATATCTACATGATCGACTAATGGAATCACTTTCTGCAAGTTTTCGTGTGAACGATAAAATCTCCGTTCAATGTCATTGGAAGGGATGGCGTGACCACCTCTGGCCGCACGCTGTTCGACTCGCGTTATATGTTCAATAGGCGAATCCAACGAAACAAACAACAAGCGAACTTGAAATCCTCGTTCTTTGGCTTGGCGTATTTGATCCAATATCAATTTCCCTGATAATGTAGTCTCTAAAGAAAATGACAAACTGTCGCTTATGCAAGCTTCCACCCTACGAATGACTTCACGCCCGGCTTGAATGTCCGTAAGATTCTGTTCTTTTGCAACCGCATCCGCGTCAACTTCGACCCCTAAATCCCTTTCACGCTTTATCAGCTCACGCATGGTACTTTTCCCAGCGCCGTTCGGTCCGGCAAATATGGTCATAATCGGAGAAGCGTCAGACAAGAGGGATCTCCTTCTTTCCACTCCCGTCATACACTATTTGAGACCGTCGACCATCCGGATACTCTTTTACCCAGCGCCCTTCTTCGTCTTTGTAATAAAAAGGTACACCATCTTTTCGCGCGCCTTCACGTGCGTACTCCCCTACCTCATCAGCCGCCTTTTTAACCACTTCGTCCCACTCCATATCATTCATTTCCTTTCGCCTCCCTAGCGGCCGTTTCGCGCTCGATCTCCTCGATGATTTGCATGGCTTCTTCTTCTGTGGTCTCCGTGTAGTAAGGATCAATGCCCGCGACGATATCAAAACGTTCCGGGTTTTCAACCCAGCAGTTCTCTTTGTAATATTGCTCGAAGATCCCTAAGTCTTGTCTCACGATTCGTCGTTTATCGATATCACTCTGCCAATAAACGAATTTCATTAATCTCACCCCGTTTCTTGTAGCAAGACTGCGATCACCACAAATGTTAGAACTGATTTTTCTCAATATCTTCTAGGTTAAAGACCCCGAGGTCGTCTATTTCAACCACACCCTTTACCTGATGAACGACACGAACAATAAACGACCGCATTTGCTCAACGCTAACGCCGTGACCGCACTGGATGTTAAGACAGGAAGCAGGGCCTCCTTCAAGTTTACTTTTGATCGTATCGTCGTCCTTTTCACCACGGACAGCGTGTGAATCGAGCACAATGGTAAACTTTGCTCCGTTTTCGTCAAAGGAAAACTCGTCATCCCCCAAATTTTCGCCACCAAACGCTTCCATGAGTTCGCGAAATTCATCATCATCAATCTGTCTAGCGGTGAGAATGAGTGCTTGCTCCACGTTTTTATCCCTCCCGTCTTTGATTTTATCCAGCGCATACCTCAATGCCTCTTTTGTACCGACCCACCTGAAGCCTTCGCTGATCACGTCTTTTTGCGCGGAAAAACGATAATTCGGTGCATAAAGCACGACTGATTTCCCTTCCGGATTGATCGTTCGGTTCATCCGATACTTACGCAATTGTCTCAGCTTACCGTTTTTTTGCATTGGTAACCTCAATAATCGTTTCCTTTGTCGCAACATCGACGTCACCGATCAATTGTCCCTTGTCATTCAAAAACTCCTGATGAAACGCTACCACTTCGTCACCCAGGAACACGGCCACTTCCGCTTCTTGGCGCTCCGAACGCTCACTAGATACCGCCATCGCCTTAATCAATGCGCCCATATTCTTAGCGCAAAATGGTCCTACGCCCCGTTGAATGCTCTTGGGACTTGTTAACGTCCTGCCGCACTTACCGCATGAAATCATCAATGATGCTCCTTCATCGGACTTTTGCCCAAGCAATTCCAATCTCATGCGGCAAGATTACATCGAAAAACTTTGAAAAACTACATTAAAAAATCAAGTTAACTGCGTTCAGTTTGTTTGCTTAGCCAAAGCTCAATTTCTGCGTTGCTAATTTCCCATACGTTCTTAAAATCAGCGACAACATCCCATTTAAATCGTTGACGATATCGATCAGCTTTGTCCTCGTCCTGAAAATAATGTTCTAAAATACTTCCAGCCAACTGCGATGGGCCGTCCCCTCCATATCCCCAATTCCAATCCCTTCCACATGTGTTTTTAATCGCCGTTCGCTTACCATCGCGAAGCGCTATCACCACTTTACTGCCATCCTCGCGTCGAAGTCCTGCATATCCATTTTGTGTCGAAGCGGGAACCTGCATTTCTTCGTTTCCGTAATGATCAATTAGAACATCAGTAATCACTTGTGCCATACCCCCTGCATTTACGGCATCCTTTTCTATATGCCCCCATATCACTTCTGGCAAAGTCAATTTCACAACTCTCCCTATTCCGTTGGGTTTTCTTCCTGCATTTGATCTTCTTCCATCGCGAAACATCGTCCTCACCACCAAAAAAAGTTACCCGAATTAAATAGGTTACTCGTATTGTAGTTCTAGGATTTTAAAATGTCAATCACCAACAAACAACTCCTTAAATTGCCTCAGATCTTGAAATGCGCCAATAAAAAAGGTCAGAGATTTCCTGGCCATAAAGATAGTGAAAAAACGGACGCAAGTGTTGCACCCCCACAACTAGAACGTATGTTTGCTGACTGTATAGAAATATATGGTCAGTTTTTTAAACGAATGTTCTATTTTAGAGGCGATTTGTGCTCTGTTTTTTTTGCAATGTGTTGTTATTACGTATTCACTACATCTTTATTGCGCACATTCTTGCAGTCGTGTTTTCTGTTGCGCGTTTTAAACGTATTTATTATGTAATATATGCGTGTTAAATGTGTATATATTTTGTCGATATGATTTATTGTGTATTTAATATGTATTTATTGTGCTATGATTACGCATATAAATCAGGAGGTGTTCGATATGAAATACATTGGTCTTGATGTTGGCAATGGCAGTACCTGCATTTATGTCCGATACGAGGACGGAACGACCGACGAGGTATCCATTGCCTCGACGTTCGGCTACTTTGATGACGAACCCACCGCCGCCGTTGCGGGCAAAACAAAGGCATTATCTGCTGACATCTACACGCTGGGTGGTCGCCAGTACGCGCTTGGGTACAAAGACGTCGCAGAAGTGGGCACGGAACCGATCGGTACATACAGCCGCGAAGATCGGATCCACCTGGGCGCTTATCAGAAGTTGGTCAAGCTCGCATTATTAAAGGCAGCCACAATGAACGGTGATACCGGCGTCATTGAAGTAGCGCTTGGGTTCGGCGTTCCCAACGAAGACTATCGCGATGAGCAACTCATAGAGATTGCGAAGTGGTTTGCAGAACCCACTACTGGCGGCAAAAACGGACAGCAGCTCATCGTGACCGTGAAACAACTCGAATTGGTCAGCCAACCCATTGCTGTCTTGCTGGACGCATACTACGACCAAAATGGATCGGTTCGCGACACTAACATCGAGAAAGAGGACACCCTCGTCATCGACAGCGGATCAGGCACGTTGGATATAACGGAACTTCGCGGATTTCGTATCCTCAAACAGACCAGCAAAGCGGCTGGTATGAACGACGTGTATAAACTTGTTACCGAATACATTGAGCGTCGAGAGCCAAAAGTCCGTGTGAATCCCTATGATCTGGAGCAACAGATTCGCAGCCAAATCGCGGCCAAAGAGATGTTCTATCGATACGGACGAATCGTCGTTTCCATCACAGAGGCTTATCAGAAAGCGGATGAGACAGTTTGGGATCTCATGGTAAACTCAATCGAAAGAGAGTACCCTAACCGCACGCGGTTTCATCGGGTACAGTTAGCTGGCGGCACCGGAGAAGCGTTTTACTCGCACTTCGTCAACTGGATGTCGCAAATCGAAAAGTCACCGGATCCTCAAATGGCGATCGCCCGCGGTCTATGCAAGTATGTCATTTCTCTGGCATTTGCA
>JAJZCJ010000061.1 GCA_021846145.1 Bacillota bacterium | reverse complement strand
TCATACCCGCAGTGTCGGGGGTTCAAATCCCTCCTCCGCTACCAAAATTGCCACTTTAGCTCAGTTGGTAGAGCGGTTCACTCGTAATGAACAGGTAGCCAGTTCGAATCTGGCAAGTGGCTCCATAAAAAGCTAGTAATGGCGCGGGTTTTCGGGATTACGGCGATCTCATGAAGCTCGCGCCATTTGCGTGTAGTGCGCCTAGGGATCATTTCGCTGCCAATCCCATTTGGACCCCACCCCTTTGCGCCGCGTTAGCGTAGAGGGTATCCCCTCTGTTTCTAGCTATTTTTTACGGTGTTGCGTGAAATAATTGTGTTACAATAAATGCATCTTTTTGTCATGAGGGTGCATTATGATTCTTCATTCACCTGATCCTTTCCTGATCTTTGATTTTGTCGACCAATCCAATCAACCGCAACATCTCATTTTTTCTCAACCCATTAAAATCATTTCTACTGATGTTGTTGCACAAATTGATACAACACTCCGAGAGGTGCGAGAATTTGTAAATCAGGGTTATTATGTTGCGGGATACCTCTCGTATGAAGCGGCTCCTGCCTTTGATCCAGCATTTACGGTTGCAGGGGTGCCGGTTTTGCCTTTATTGTGGTTTGGCGTATTTCAACATCCTGACGACAAAGTTGAGTTCTGCGGTGAGGAGACATTTCACGCTGAACCATGGGAGCCTGTCATTGGACGTGAGCAGTATAGTGATGCAGTCAAAAACATTAGAGACGCCATTGCTCGCGGCGAAACCTATCAGGTGAATTACACGATAAAATTGCGATCTCATGTGGAAGGCGATCTTCTCGCTTATTACGATCATTTGCGGGAAGCACAGCAGGCTGGCTATTCGGCGTATTTGAATATTGGCCGCTATCAAATTCTTTCGTTCTCTCCAGAACTTTTCTTTCATTTAAATGGGAATGAAATCACGACCAGACCAATGAAAGGGACAGTTCAACGTGGCCGTTGGCACGAAGAGGATGAGGTGAATGTGTCATGGCTACGTTCTTCAGAAAAAAATAGGGCAGAAAATGTCATGATTGTCGACCTCCTGAGAAATGATTTGAGTCGAATTGCTGAAGTTGGTTCTGTTCGTGCTTCCAGACTTTTTGAGATTGAGAGGTATCCGACCGTCCATCAAATGACATCTACTGTCTCCGCAACGGTGCGTCCGGAAGTATCTTGGTTAGAAATATTTCAAGCACTGTTTCCATGTGGGTCCATCACCGGAGCCCCAAAAATCAGTACCATGAGACTAATCGCTGAACTCGAAAAAGACTCAAGAGAGGTATATTGTGGTGCCATTGGGTTCATCAAACCCAATGGGAATGCCACGTTTAATGTGGCTATTCGAACGATGTTTGTTGATAGCGATACAGGCACGGCTGAATATGGTACGGGAGGGGGCATTACTTGGGACTCGACAGATCGTGATGAGTATCAAGAGACCATGACAAAAGCAGAATTCCTTAGACAAGCTTCCCGGTCGTTTCAACTTTTGGAAACATTGAAGTTCCATGGTGGGGAGTTTGTATTGTTTGACCGACATATGACGAGGTTGGAGAAGTCTGCTCTTTACTTTGGCATTCCGATGGATACCAATTATATTCTTCGATCGTTGCATGCGCATGTGGAGCCGTTTCACGCTGAATCGAGACGTGTTCGATTACTCATTTCACCAAATGGAGCCGTGCACGTCGAGAGCACCGTTTTGCATGACCTTGCGAGTGCTTCACTGCCAGTTTGTTTGGCGCAGACACCGATATCGAAAGAAAATCGCTTTCTTTACCATAAGACGACAAACCGTTCAATATATGAATCGCACCGAAAGCAAAATGACCAAGTATTTGATGTGTTGTTGTGGAATGAAAATGAAGAAATCACCGAATTTACCCAAGGGAACATCGTGGCTGAAATAGGGAATGAGCAATTCACACCTCCGGTTGAATGTGGATTACTTCCAGGGACATTCAGAGCACAACTATTGGATGATGATATTGTTAAAGAACAAGTATTGACCGTGCGGGATTTACAAAATGCACAGCAGATATGGTTCATCAATAGTGTGAGAGAATGGGTACTAGTACATTTGACCTAAACAGGGCTTGCAATATTGTGAAAGATAACTGTGGGGTACTAAAACTTTCTCATGACCTATACGGAGTATTCATCAGGAGGGTTCTGTGGATGATTAATTATGATAATATTCAGCCCATGTTGGCGGATTTTTTGGCTAGGGGGTTGGTGATTAGTCCATGGCTCATGATGCATTCGCAGACCCGCGTGGATGTGGAGCAGTTTTCCTATATTGATCGGATTGCCGCCGACATGGTGGCCGTGCATTGGACGGATTCAGAAAAGATTGAGGTTTTTGGAAAGTTCCCACTTTCGGAACGCCTACCAAGAACCGCTGTCTATGAAATCATCGCTTCTACCGCTTTGTCGCTCGCGCATAATAAATTTGGCGATCTGGAAATTTACCAAGAGCAAATTCTCGAAGCGTTGCATTTATTCACAGGGTATGTTGCAGACTATGGTTTTGGAAATATCGTTAAAATATATGGATTGGTCACGTCATTTGAAAATGTGCAAGCTCTCCACTATTATGAACGGATCCCGGAGCGAATTTTCAATTTAGGAAGTTGGCATCGACCATGGGTGGATTATTCCCTAAGTGACGAATTGCTTTGGGGGGTATTTCAGGGAAACTACCAGATAGACATAGCGGATCAGCGGCGCTATGTCACCATAACAGACAAAGGACAGGCATTCTATTTCTCAATCATGAAAATACTGGACGAGTGTGGCTATCTCATCCATCGCGTGAGGCAGTTACAAATCCACAATTTCAGTTTCTATTCAAACTACGCAGAAGTGGCGAACGAATTCTGGCCCAATTTGCATCAACTTCGCAAGAATTTTTTGAAATGGTCGGGGATTCAACCGGGTATGCGAGTGTTGGAACTCGGATGTGCAGATGGAGTGTCGACTTTTGAATCGGGGCTGGCGGATCTAATAGGAGAAAGGGGACAGGTCATTGCCATCGACCCTTCGATGGGGATGATTTTTCGTGCCAACAAGAGGAAAGCTGAGTCGGGAAGCAACTGGGTGAATTTTCAACAGGCAAAGGCGGAACGATTACCGTTTCATAACGAATCGTTCGATGCGGTTATAGCATTTAGCTCACTTCAATTTATGGACTTGTCACAGGCACTGACGGAGATCAAAAGAGTGCTAAAGCTAAACGGGGAATTCACCAGTTTACATCCGTTGAAGTTTAAGATGAATGCCATAATGGGGGAATGGTTCTCTCCAATTGTCAAGCTCGCAAAATACAGCAGAAACGAGACTCCGAAAGATTTTTTAAATAATCCTGAAGAAATATTAGATGCAATTCACAAAGCTGGTTTTTTGGATGTTCGGGATAAGGCAGATGAAATTATAAATTTTCACCAAGATCCTAAGATTGTTGCCAATCACATATTTCGTGGGGTTGGCTGGATGCAGGAGGAGTTGTCGATGATTCCGTGGAAAGCGCGAGAAGATGTGATCAATGAAGTGATTGAACAAGGGAAAATTATGTGCGAGAAATATTCTGATGAGGAACGGATGGTTAGGTCGCCGATGCAAATGATTAAAGGGCGTAAGGAACAGGTTGCGCCAGATTCACATGGAATTGGGCAATGGCACCATGGCGTGAAGGGTTCCAACTGAAGCAAGCACCACCGTAGGCCACGTTGAAAAAGCAATTAACGTCATCAAGTATGAAGAATTTCCTATGCCTTCATTACAAGGTGTAAATCGCGGACAAAATCCCGCGTTACAAGATACCGCTTCCGACCTCAACCAGCGCAAGACCGGGAATAAGAAGTACAAGGATAACCTCACTGTTTCTCCCGAAAGCGTGCCCATTTGCCAAAAGGGACTGGAAATGAAAGACAACGGGTACGACCGAACTCGTGGACGACGCAAATACCGTTGTCCCTTACTGCATCAAGGCATCCAATCACGAGTATATAGAAGAAACTCTTTAAGCCGCAAAGGTTTAAGGAGTTTCTTAATGATTATCGAGAAGTGACGCAGGCTCAGTGAATATTTAATCGTTCTTTTAGGACGTGTTGCAGAAGTTGTGAAAAGTTAATTACTATCTGCTACCAGTGGTTTCGAAATAGGAAAACAGGGGGAAGTATGCTGGAGAAAATTTGTGTTAAAAATAACATATCGATTAAATGATAAACTTAGTAACTACCTGAGATAGAGCGCAATATCTTAAAAAAACACATCATAAAAATATTGACATATGAAACTATTATCAATATAATTGTGTTAATTAATGTGCGTTCATTACACATCAATTGATGGAACTGGCGTTTTTATAGCGATTTTATATGTAAAGGAGGCTTTACATGAGAAATGACATGTTAGATAACATGTCTGTTTTAACATTTGGGGAACCGCTAATTGTTTGCGCTCATATAGGACAAGAAAGCTTAGTGATGAATCGCAACTTTCAAATGGATAGTGCAGGGGCTGAACTTAATACCGCAATTGCCTTGGCACGACTGAATGTTCCGGTAACGTATGCGGCCGCTCTTGGTACTGATCCATTTGGCGATTTCCTGATTCGCGAGTTACGTGCTGAACGTGTCAATGTGTCAAGGGTGGAACAGGTGGATGCCATGTCAACAGGAGTTTTATTTAAGATGACATCGGGTCTCCAGATTGATCCGCATGTGTATTACTATCGATCGCAAACACCAATGGCTTTGGGGCAATGGACAGGCGGTGATTGTGTTCGGGATGTGTCCTTGGGTCGTTATTCGTGGGTGCATGCGACGGGAATTGTGTGGATGTTATCCGATGGGACTCGCGCACATGCACAGCAGATTTTTCAGGCGGCGTCTGAAAACGGTATCTCGGTCTCTTTCGATATTAATGTGCGTTTGAAAATGGCCGATAAAATCATTTGGAAAAAAACGTTAGTCGATGTTCTGCCCTTCGTTCGTTGGCTGATGATTGGTGACACGGAAGCTCAGCTTTTGTTTGATACTGACGATATCAAGCAAATTGACGTTGCATTACTTCAGTTGGGATTTCGTGGTGAGGGATTTGTTCTCAAACAAGGCGAAAGAGGTGCGACTGCTTTTAAAAACGGGCATGAGACTCATGTTGCCGCTTGGCCGGTTGCACGCGTGGTCGACACTGTGGGTGCTGGAGATGGATTTAATGCCGGTTTTATCACTGGCATCTTGAAAGGATGGAGCATGGAGCAGGCACTTAAGCTCGCCTCGTTGATTGGGGCGCATGCTGTAGCCAGCTTCGGTGATTCTAGCGGATACCCTTCATGGTCTTTGGTTGAGCCATATTTTACAGATAGTGAGGAGGTTGCTCGATAGATGGATGCGATACTGGAATATTTAATGAAAGAAAGGGTAGTTGCGGTGGTTCGGCGACTTCCAGGAGACGTATTTGCTGAGGTCGTCGCTTCACTGGTTAATGGTGGTATGCGGTCGATTGAAGTCACAATGGACGCGAATGATGCGTTACTGCAGATTGAGCGAACAGTGAATCGTTATGAAGATAACGTATTAGTTGGTGCAGGTACGGTATTTACAAGCAAACAGGCGCAAGATGCGGTTCAAGCAGGTGCGAAGTTTTTGGTGTGTCCACACCTAGATGTGTCATTGCTTGAAACGGCGCACAAGTTGGGCGTACCTCTCATTCCCGGTGTGATGACGCCAAGTGAAATTCAAACGGCAATCGCCAATGGGGCAAAGGCGGTCAAAGTTTTTCCTGCTAGTGTTGTTGGCCCTGGTTTTGTTCGGGATGTGTTAGGGCCGTTTTCTGGATTGTCTATTATGGTCACAGGTGGTTTGACTGTTAGTAACTTCGAACCTTTTTTGCTAGCGGGTGCTGCTGTTGTGGGATTGGGAAGTTTCCTCTTTCCACGTTCTGATTTGGAAGCTAGGAATTGGAAGGGTATCGAAAGTCGAGCACAACAAGTGATGGATGTAGTGAAGGCGTTGTAATTCTGCGTATTGGAAACGGAGGTGGAGAAGCGTGTCAGATAAGTCTGCATTATTGAAGCTACATTCGTCAGATCAAGTTGCGATTGCCAGCAGGGATATTAAGGCTGGGGAAGTAGTGACTGTGGATGATGAAGTGGTGGAAATTAAAGAAGACATCAGCACAGGGCATAAAGTAGCGATAGTCGATATCGCACAGGGGACGAATGTGATCAAGTTCGGCTCTTCCATTGGTCATGCGGTGGTTAATATCGGTAGAGGAACGTGGGTGCATTCTCACAATGTCAAAACCAATTTGGCTGGCAAATTGGAGTACGAGTACCAACCTCAGAATGTAGCATTAAGTTTACCTGAACAAGTCAATCATCTTCCGAAAACATTTCAAGGATATGTCCGTGAAAACGGAGATGTTGGAATTCGCAATGAAATTTGGATTATTAACACAGTTGGTTGTATTAATAAATCGTCTGAAAAACTTGCACAAATTGCGAACACTAAATTTCGTGATGCGGGCGTTGACGGGGTATATCATTTCGCACATCCATATGGATGTTCCCAATTAGGAGATGATCTGCTCTATACACAAAAGTTGCTTGCAGGGCTTGTCCGTCACCCGAATGCAGCCGGCGTACTAGTGATGGGACTTGGTTGTGAGAACAATCGAATACATGAGTTTATGCCGTTTCTAGGTGATTACTTCGCGGATCGCGTGAAATTCTTGAATGTTCAAGGTGTGCAGGATGAATTGGAAGAAGGACTTGACAAAATCTCCGAACTGGTTGCATATGCGCAAACGTTTCAACGCCAGGCAGTGCCTGTGTCTCGCTTGAAGGTTGGGTTGAAGTGTGGGGGATCCGATGGATTTTCTGGGGTCACGGCTAATCCTTTAATTGGTGCGACCTCTGATCTCCTGGTTAGCAATGGTGCCACCACATTTCTCACTGAAGTTCCTGAGATGTTTGGCGCGGAAACAATCTTGATGAATCGCGCGAACAATGCAACGACGTATAAGAAGATTGTGAATTTAATCAATGATTTTAAGGACTACTATACCCGACATAATCAAGTAATTTATGAAAATCCTTCGCCAGGCAATAAAGATGGTGGTATCACCACGCTGGAGGAGAAGTCTCTTGGGTGTACGCAAAAAGGTGGGCATAGCCTCGTTACTGATGTGCTGGCTTATGGAGATGCAGCCACGCAAAGCGGGTTGAATCTAGTACAAGCGCCTGGGAATGATATGGTGTCAGTGACTGCGCTGATTGCGGCGGGGGCTCATATTGTGTTGTTTTCAACTGGTCGTGGCACTCCTCTAGGTGGCGCTGTGCCTACCATCAAGGTTTCTACTAATTCGACGCTTACAGAACAAAAACCTCATTGGATTGACATTGATGCGGGACGTTTGCTTTCAGGCGTCTCGATGGAGGAGCTATCTACAGCACTATATAAACTGATCGTTGATGTGGCTTCAGGCGTTTATTACACCAAGAATGAGCGCCATGATTACCGGGAAATCGCGATTTTTAAAGATGGTGTCACACTGTAAATTAGGAGGGTATACATTTGCTGCTGACTCAACAATGGATTCGAGAACATGATGTGTCGCTAAACATCGAGGCACTACCTGAACGAATTCTACAGATTGGTGAAGGGAATTTTTTGCGCGGATTCGTGGATTGGCTGATTCACCAATTGATTAAAAACAAGCAATACGATGGCAGAGTCGTTGTGTCGACGCCGCTCCCCATGGGTGCAAAAAAGATCCAAGAGATCAATGAACAGGATGGATTGTACACGGTATGGCTTCGTGGTTTGCAAAATGGTGAGGTTTTAGATAGTCGTGAGATTGTGCAATCGATTAGTCGAGGAATTGATCCGTATACACAATGGGGCGAATTTTTACAGTGCGCGCGCAATCCACAGATTGATATCGTGATTTCCAATACCACTGAGGCGGGGCTTGCTTACAGTTATGAGTCTTATCAGAAAAATACTTGCCCGACATCTTATCCAGCGAAGTTGACTGCGTATCTGTACGAAAGATTTCAGGCCTTTGCTGGTGATGAAGCGTCTGGATTGGATATTGTACCCTGTGAACTAGTAGAAAATAACGGCGACTTGTTGCGTGATTTTGTGCTGCGATGCGCGCGGGATTGGCAGCTTTCGCTTGAATTCCAAAATTGGGTGGAAAACCACAATTATTTTTATAATACCCTAGTTGACAGCATTGTCACGGGATTTACGACTAGCGGGTTGGATGCCGGCGATCATGACATGAAATATGAAGACAAATTAGGAATTATACGGGAACCGTTTTATTTGTGGGTGATTCAAGGAGAATCTCGCCTGCAAAAAAAATTAGACTTTGCTTCCCTTGGCTTAAATGTGCGGTATGAACAGGATGTGGCACCGTTTCGCTTGATTAAAGTGCGCATCCTTAATGGCACCCATACGGCGCTTGCCGGACTATCCTTTCTTGCCCAAATAGAGACGGTAAAAATGGCGGTCACTGATGACGTAATGGGAAAATTTGTGCGTGAACTTTTAAGCAAAGAAATCATTCCCGCGCTTTCTGTCCAATCTGTTCCTGAGTCCGAAGCGCAGATTTTCGCTGAAGCTGTTCTTGAGCGTTTTTCTAATCCGCTGTTACGTCATGAAATTGTGACGCTCCAACTCAATGGACTTTCAAAAATAAGGGTGCGGTTACTTCCAACAATGATGGATTTTATCCATGCTACCGGAAAACTCCCATCATTGTTGATCATGGCTATTGCGGGACAATTGCTTTATTACAAAAATGCAGATGAGCCATCGAATCATTGGGTCATACATGACGATGAGAATCAAGTTCGTGCAGTGCAGGAGGCATGGTCACTTGAGTCAACGCAGGGACTTCATGCCAGTCTTACGCAAATACTTTCGTTGGATGAAGTGTGGGGACAAGACTTATCCGCAATACCGAGCCTTGTGGATTTGTTAGAACAAGCTGTTATCGCACTACGCACAGGAGTGTTGCCAGCTTTGTCTGATTGGATGAAGGGGCAATAAGGGAGGATGGTCAACGATGTCGATAATTCGTGCAAAAGCAGAGCAAGGGTATCGTGAAATTGTAGGGACAGATAATGGGGAGCTAGAACTACTGACATTTGGCGTACTCACGTTGGAAGCTGGTGAGCATTACGTTGGCTTTACGGGAGAGCAGGAAAAAGTGCTCATTTTACTGCAAGGACATATTCAAGTAGAGACTGAAGGTAAAGTGTTTACAGGTGCTCGTAAAAGTGTATTTGCAGAGCGTGCTACGGCATTCTATTTGCCAGCGCAGTCTTCATTTGAGGTGTCAAATATCGGGGCAGATCGTTTGCAAGCGGGTTTGTGCGGCACGCCTAGCGATGAAAAACATGAACCGTTTCAAGTGCTGCCAGATGAGTTGTGGGTGCGCACAGTAGGAAAAGACAATTGGCAACGAGAGGTTCATGATATTGTGGTCAAAAATGCAGAAGGCCGCGTGCATCACATCATAGTGGGCGAGACGTTTAATCAAGCGGGTATGTGGTCCAGTTTTCCGCCTCATAAACATGACGACTACCAATTGGGAGTCGAGGCGAATATGGAGGAAGTTTATTATTATCAACTGAATCCATCGCAAGGGTTTGGCGTGCAAGCGAATTATACGCTGGACGGCTCTGTTGATGAAGCATTTCGCGTGCACCATGGGGATACTTTTCTTATTTCCAAAGGGTATCATCCGGTATGTGCCGCGGGGGGATACCAGCTTTACTATTTGTGGATAATGGCAGGTCCTCTTGACAGAGTGATGATTCCTAATGATGATCCGGCGCATGCATGGGTGAAAGAATGATTTGGGGGCTTGTTGTTTGAATGAAGCGTTAAATTTATTGCGTCGATTACTTGTTCAAAAGGAAGTTCAGGGCATTATTCTGACGCAAGAGGCTACTGTATCTTGGCTATTTAGAGGCCGTTATCATATTGCGATCGCTACAGAGGCAGCTTGTGCAACTGTGTTGGTGACCCATGCTACGGTGGAAGTGATAGTGAACAATATAGAAGCACAGCGATTGCAAGACGAAGAGGGCCTGATAGCCGATGTGGTGCATGTTCATGCGTGGTACGATGACTTAGAAAGAATAAAATGGCTTTCAAAGTGGCGGCAAATGCCAGGTGTTGTGGAGGAAGCAACACTGCATGCTGAGGTGCAGAAATTGCGCCTTAGACTTGATGAATCACTGATTGGTGAAGTGCGAGATTTAGGGCGATCTATTGCTGAAGTGTTATTTACAACTTGTGTATCGTTGCGTCCGACACAGACGGAATATGAAGTGGCTGGGTTGCTCTCTGCGCACTGCCTTGCGCGGGGGATAGAACCGATTGTCAACCTCGTGGCGGGTGCTAAACGTGCACATTTATACCGCCATGTAATGCCGGCTTTCGAACACTTGGGGCGATATGCCATGATATCCGTAGGTGGGCGACGTAACGGATTAGTTATTTCAGCAACCAGAATGGTACATTTTGGATCGCTTGATAAAGAGATAATAAAAAAATACCATGCCGTATTGCAGGTTGAGGCGGCACTTTTGCACGCAACAGCGGTGGGTGAGAGTCTGGGCAATGCCCTTTCATCTGGTGTTATTAAGTATGCCGAATTGGGATATTCTGGTGAATGGAAACTACATCATCAAGGCGGTATTACGGGGTATTTGCCGCGAGAAGTTCGTGCAGTACCCGACCATCCGATGACACTAGAATCGCAACTGTTAGTGGCTTGGAATCCGACGATTCAGGGTGTAAAAGCGGAGGATACAGTGTTACTTGGGAATGACGGCGCGGAAATTCTTACAGCCGATGGGAAATTTCCTACTGAGTTAGTGAGTTGCGAGCAGAGTAGTTTTAGATTGCCTAGTATTTTGGAACTGTAATGAATAAAACCAGTACAAAGACACTAATTCTGGTCTTTGTACTGGTCTTCGTTTTTATTACTGAATGGGGCGGTCGAACCACGTATTTGAATGCTTGCTTCCAAAATGATTTTTCGGGAGCGGTCGGGATTGCCTTCAATTCGTTCGATAAGTAGTTGCGTACCTAGTGATCCAAAATTGTACGTTGGTTGGATGGCGCAAGTCGCGATTGAATCGCTTGCTGCAAGCGTATCACTGTTTCCAAAGCAAACAATGCTTATGTCATCTGGAATGCGTAGTTTTCTTTCCAGTAACGCATTGTATACATGAGCATATTGAAACAAATTAGCGACAAACAAGGCGGTGGGGGGGTGTTCCAAAGCAAGGAAATCATCAATAAATCGGACATCCACATTTCTCGTCATAATAGATTCCTTAACCAATTTTTCGTCATAAGCCAGATTGAATTCTTGCAAAGCTCTAGTATATCCATCCAGTCTTTCGCGACTTGATTCATTATGTAAAGGTCCGGTTACAATCGCAATTCTTTTATGGCCAAGTTCAATCAAATGTTTTAACAGCATGTAGGATGCAGAAGCGATGTCCCCTTTTACGATATCCGCATCAACATCTTTTACTTGACGATCTACTAACACAAAAGGGATATTGCCTTTTTGCAAGACCATGAGATTTTCTTTAGATAAATCACCTACTGGTACGATGAGCACGCCATCAGCGTTTAATGATAAACACATGTCAATGTACTCTGATTCCTTGCGCAGGTTTTCATCTGTATTGGCAATAAAAACACGGTAGCCATTCTTGCGAGCCACATCCTCCATTCCTCTTGCGATAAACGTAAAGAAAGGATTGGTGATATCAGGAACGATCAACGCCAGTGTAGTGGTTTCCGCATTCATCGACGAAACAGACAATCGCTTTGGTTCATAATCAAGATTTTTCATCGCGCGTAACACTTTTTTGCGAGTTAAATCCTTGACATATCCAGTGCCGGTAATCACTCGGGACACTGTCATGATGGAAACTCCTGCTTCTTTGGCTACATCAGCCATCGTTATCATTATATCCGCCCTTTACTAACTGAGATAATTCTATTATAACATGATTGTGTTAATTATAATGTACAAAATTGCGATGAAAACTGCAACATTTAGTGAAATTCCAGAATTACATACACACTTTACCGTTTTCTTCTTGACGTTTAACATAAAAATGTTAAACGCACTTGTTTGAATCATTGATAACTAGAAGTTAAAGCCGTCAAACATTATGATTTAGATCAAACTAACACAAAAAACGATTTTGTTGTGATTGTATTATCATAATATATGAATAAATTTAGTATTGACTTATGAATTGTTCGATATTATATTAGAGTCGTAATAAGCAGTTTTGTGTTTAGCAATGGCTTCATAAATTTATGTTTGTTTTGTACTTTAAAGAGGGTGAGGTGTGTGTTCTATATCATAAGAGAAAGCGGTTTCTCGTGGTAATGAATTGAAAATATAAATAAAAACGGGGGAATTGAATTGGGAATCAATCGGAGTAAGCGGGCATTATATCCTGCATTTGGCGTGATTGCATCTTTATCGATCATTGGTGGGAGCTTGTCCATTGCCAATGCGAATGTGAATGTTCATAAAGTTTCAGCTCCTGTGGTATATCGCTTAGCGGATGATCAACCGGCTAATTATCCAACAGTGGCTGGTGATAACGCATTTGCAAATAAAGTTAAGCAATTAACACATGGCCAAATCCAAATTAAGGTGTATCCAGATGCGCAGTTGGGCGATGAAAATTCAGCTATTCAAGAAATTCAATTGGGTGCCATTGATTTTGGACGCATTAATTCTTCTCCATTAGCATCATATTCGACGTCAATGGGCGTTTTAGGGCTACCATATTTATTTAATAGTTCTGCGCAAATGTGGAGAGTGTTAAATGGACCTGTTGGTAAAAAATTATTGTCAGATCTGAAAGGTGCCAAAATGATAGGGTTAACCTATTATGATTCAGGATCTCGAGATTTCTATAATTCTAAGCATCCTGTTAAAGTACCTTCTGACTTAAAAGGCTTGACCATCCGTGTTCAACAGTCTGCAATGTTCATTGACATGGTTCATATTTTAGGGGGATCGCCAACTCCAATGGCTTACGGCGATGTATACAATGCTTTACAAAGTGGTGTCATTGATGGAGCGGAAAATAATCTTCCTAGTTACTACACAACCAATCATTACAAAGTGGCGAAATATCTCACACTGGATGAGCACACAAGAAATCCAGAGGTGTTGTTGGCCAGCTTAAAAACTTGGAATAAGCTTTTCACCCGCGGATCAAAAGATC
>JAJZCJ010000060.1 GCA_021846145.1 Bacillota bacterium | reverse complement strand
GAGTGCTTGGCGTTCCATGTCCACTTCACCCATATAAATGGTGCATGGCAGATTAAAAAGCGCCGCCACCGTCGCCGTTGCAACTCCGTGTTGACCGGCCCCAGTCTCTGCAATGATACGTTTCGCGCCCATGCGCTTTGCGAGCAATATTTGTCCAATGGTATTATTAATCTTATGGGCCCCGGTATGATTGAGATCCTCGCGCTTGAGGTAGATCTTGGCACCCCCCAGCTTTTCACTTAGATTGCGGGCATAATATAGCGGATTTTCGCGTCCCACATACTCCTTCATATAATAATTGTACTCTTCAATAAATTCAGGATCGTCCTTATATTTTTCAAATGCTTCTGCCACACGCCCCAGTGCGGTCTGCAGCACTTCTGGCACAAAACTACCTCCAAAAGTCACTTCCCCATTCCCAAATACACCTTGGCTCGATACTTCGACAATGCTCATCTGCTCGCTCCTCATTTTCGTTCAATTTTTAAAATGATAGCATATTTCCAGACTCACACCTTTATTATTTTGAAAATTTGTTCAAATTTCCGTGTTATTTTTCTTTGATTTTTTTATATAGAAAAGATTGATTGGTACTACCCCACGACTCTTCGTATGATGCAAATTATCGCTCCCCATTCACTCACTATGTAAGTGAATTTAGGTTCTCCCTGATTATTTGCTTCATACATCGAAAAAGCATTGATGTCCTGCATAAACTGTAAGATAATCAACTAGACAGGAGGAATTAGACCATGTGCGCTGTAAGAGATCCTATTGGTCTTGAATATTTTTATAATAATCAAAATCTTCTGTTGGACGTCCTTGAACATGCCTTTGAAGGAATCGTGGTCGTTGATCGAGAAGGCAAAATTTTATTCATGAATCAAACCTATCAAGATTTTTTAAGCGTTCATGACGTAATCGGACGCCCCGTTACCGAAATTATTGAAAATACACGCATGCATGTAGTTGTAAAAACAGGCATAGCGGAGCTATCTGCTATTCAGCACATCAAGGGCAATGATATGATTGCCCATCGTATCCCCATTTTTCATCAAGGCAACTTGATCGCCGCCGTTGGCACAGTAGTATTTCAAGACGTGCGTGAATTGAAAGCGCTTAACGCAACTGTTGAATTTCTGCGCCAAGAAATTCACTACTATAAAAAAGAACTGCAAAATCGCATTAGTGCCGTCTATGGTTTTGATCACATCATTGGCGATAGCCTAAAACTTAATGCAGTAAAATCATTTGCACGCAAAGTAGCAAAAAGTGATACAACCATATTGATCACTGGAGAAAGTGGCACGGGCAAGGAACTATTTGCCCACGCTATTCACGCAGAAAGTCATCGCACACTTGGACCACTTGTTCGCGTAAACTGTGCAGCCATTCCCGAAACCTTGTTAGAATCTGAATTGTTTGGTTATGATGATGGAGCCTTTACAGGTGCTTCTCGTAAAGGGAAGAAAGGCAAGTTTGAGTTGGCGAATCATGGGACTATTTTACTTGATGAAATTGGTGATATGCCATTATCTCTTCAGGCTAAGCTGCTTAGGGTGCTACAGGAAAAAGAGATAGAAAGAGTGGGTGGATCACACCCCATTCCCATTGATGTTCGTTTTCTCTCGTCAACCAACAAAAACCTCATAGACCTAGTACAAAAAGGACAGTTTAGAGAAGATTTGTTATATCGTATTAATGTGGTGACGATTCAAGTGCCTCCTCTAAGAGATAGGATTGAAGATTTACCTTCTCTCGTTCAATCTATTTTACGCCAATTGACTGAATCGATGGGAGTTCGGGTGAATCGCATTGATGGACATGCTTGGGATAAATTAAAGAATCATCGCTGGCCAGGCAATATACGTGAACTACGAAACGTACTAGAAAGAGCCATTCATTTGATGGATGAAGATGTATTGAAATCGGCGCACATCGTTCTACCACAAATGGATTTAGACGAACCTTTATTTCCCGTAACCCTAAAGGAAGCAGTACAAATTGCAGAAAAAGCTACAATCCAGAACACCTTAACCCATACACAAGGTGATAAAGTCGCCGCCGCGAAAATTCTCGGTATTAGCAAATCAAGCCTGTATCAAAAAATAGCCGAATACCAAATTAACTTGTAAATGTATATAAGGAGTGATCTCGTGGTAACTGATAGTGATTTCTGGGCTGAGTTAGCGAGCAAACAATCACAGATCAACTATCATGATGTACGTGAGAATTTTCAATGGAAATTACCTGAATTTTATAATATTGGTGTGGATATCTCAGATCGCCATGCAGTGGACCGAACACGCTTGGCACTAATTTATGATAGAGAAGATGGCCATCATGAAAAATGGACGTATTATGAAATAAGCCAAGAATCCAATAGATTAGCTAATGTGTTTTTGAATATGCACATCTCTCAACGGGATCGCATTGCAGTTTTTTTATCACAAAGTCCCCAACTCCCTATTGCACACATTGCCGCCTATAAAATCGGTGCCATTGCAGTTCCTCTTTTTACTTTATTTGGGTCAGAAGCGCTTGCATATAGAATAAATGACAGTGGTGCCCGTGTTTTAATTACAGACTCATCTAATTTATATAATGTGATGGGCATTATCAATAAATTGAGTTCTCTCGAACACATTATTATTACTGATTTTGAGAATGTATCCCCTCAGGATACAACCTCTATCATTCATTCTTGGCGTGATCTAGTGTCAAACTGCTCCACCAGTTTCACGCCTGTTGCTACAACCCCCGATGATCCCGCCATCATCATTTATACTTCGGGAACGACAGGTCAAGCCAAAGGGGCGCTACATGGACATCGCATATTGCTTGGTCACCTACCAGGAGTTGCAGTTCCTCATGACCTTGCACCTCAAGAAGGTGATTTGTTCTGGACCCCTGCAGATTGGGCTTGGATAGGAGGTCTATTTGATGTGCTCTTCCCGGCCATGCATTGGGGATTACCGGTTTTGGCTCATAGAATGTCTAAATTCAGCCCTGAAAAAGCATTTGATCTTATGGAAAAATGGAAGGTAAGAAATGTATTTCTACCGCCCACTTCACTCAAAATGATGAGAAGGATTAAAGATCCGCAAAACCACTGGGACTTGAATCTTCGATCAATTGCAAGTGGTGGTGAACCATTGGGAGAGGAAACGCTTCGCTGGGCAACGGAGTCATTTGGTATCCATATCAACGAATTTTATGGCCAGACTGAATGTAATTTGGTGATTGGGAATGGAAGCTCATTATATCCAGTGCAACCAAATTCGATGGGTCGCGCACTGCCTGGACACGAAGTAGGGATCATTGATGAAGTGGGAAATCTAAAAAATGTAGGCGAACCAGGAGAGATTGCCGTTAAGGCTCCAGACCCGGTGATGTTTATTGCATATTGGAATAAGCCGGAGGCAACCTCTAATAAGTATATTGGCAATTGGTTAAAGACTGGTGACATGGGTTATGTCGATGAAAATGGGTACTTTTATTTTATTGGACGCAGCGATGACATCATCAATTCATCCGGTTATCGAATTGGGCCTGCAGAGATAGAGGAAGTTCTCGTTCAACATCCCGCTATTTTGATGGCAGCAGTGGTTGGTAGCCCTGATCCTTTGCGTGGGGAAATTGTTAAGGCTTTCATCAAGCTTCGCAATGAACAAGACGCGTCAGATGAACTAATTGCAGAGATACAATCGTGGGTAAAAGAACGCTTGGCCGCCTATGAATATCCGAGAGAAGTGGAATTTGTTGAACAGTTCCCCCAGACACTATCTGGCAAGATCATGAGGGGCGTATTGCGACAACAAGAATATGAGCGCAAAAAATAAGTGATGTGCCCAACAGGAAATCCATATTATACTTATTGATTCCCTCGTTGGGCAGTGTTTTTAAATTCCCAGATGCTTCAACATTTCATTATCCGCAGAAAGTTCTTGAACATCGCCACTCATTTGCACTACTCCCTTATTGAGTACATAGGCACGTGTACTCAACGAGAATGCAAAATGCGCATTTTGCTCAGCCAACAATATCCCTACACCTGTATCTGCTAATTTCCGAATATGTTCCTGTAATTCTTTTACAACAAGAGGTGCGAGCCCCTCGGTGGGTTCATCCAACAATAATACTTTTGGTTCCGTTAAAAACGCGCAGGCCATTTTCAACATCTGATTTTCTCCGCCCGAGATGACTCCCGCAGCAGTGTTCGTCCTTTTTCTTAATGCAGGAAACATTTCATATACCAGTTCAAGATTATGCTTTCCCTTTCTTTTAGCTTGACCTTCTAACGCAATTCGAAGATTTTCTTGAACAGTCAAGTGTGGAAATGAACGGCGTCCACTGGGAACATAGGCTATCCCCTTTCTCGCAATGTTATGAGTATCACGTCCGACTAGTTCCTGATCACCTATTTTGACAGATCCATATAATTTACGAACTAGTCCTACAATTGCTTTGAATGTGGTAGTTTTTCCCGCCCCATTTCGGCCCAACAGCGCCACCACTTCACCCGTGTTTATTGATAACGTCACCCCTTGAAGAATGTGACTCTGGCCATAATACGCATGCAGGTCCTGAACACTAAATTGATTACTCATTGCGGTTCCCCCAAGTAAGCTCGAATAACATCTGCGTTATTGCGCACTTCTTCTGGCGTCCCTTCAGCCAAAACTCGCCCCGCCTCCAAAACTGTGATTCTCTTTGCAAGTCCAAAAACCACTTCCATATCGTGCTCAGACAAAACTACCGTTAAATTTTGCTGCCTGACAATCTGTTCTAACATGCGTATAGTCTCTTGTGTCTCAAATGGTGACATTCCGGCTGTAGGTTCATCAAGTAACAGAAGCTTGGGCGAACTGCCTAGTGCAATCGCAATTTCAAGTGCCCGCTGATCACCATGCGCAAGTGTGCTGGCCGGCACATGCAGAGAATGCTCCAGATTAACCAAACCTAATAAGTATTCAGCCTGTTCAATGATTTTCTTGTCCCGTTTGCCCCAAAATTGAAAATTCCTCTTCTGATAAGTAAAAATGGATACCAACACATTTTCAAGCACACTGAAATTAGGGAATATATTAGTGGTTTGAAATGCGCGACCTACTCCGAGTCTCGCAATATGATGAGGTGGCTTTCCACTGATTACCGCGCCATCAAAAATCACCTGACCCTTTGTCGGTTTCTGGTACCCGCTTAAGAGACTGAAAAACGTCGTCTTTCCCGCACCATTCGGACCAATAATAGCTCTGACTTCACCTCTTGCAACCTGAAGAGACACACCACTTACCGCGATATAGCCACCAAATGACTTTGTAACATCCACCACATCTAACATCGGTCTATCCTCGACAGGCATTACACTCAAAACCTATTCCCCCCATCGGGCAATCAATTGACTTACGCAGTTAGTTCAGCTTTTGCTTTCTATGAAATATGCGATTCCACAATTGCGCAACTCCAAGAATTATTCCCCCTGGATAAACCAGTATAAGAATAAGCACCACCACTCCAATAATCAATTCCCAATAAATTGTGATTGATCCTACGTAGTTTTCCAATATTGTGTAGATAACAGCCCCCACAATGGGACCAGCAAAATTAGATAAACCACCAAGTACAGACATCAAAATAGGTGTTCCTGATGATTGCCAATTCATCATTTCAGGATAAGCATGTTGTTGGTAGACGATAAAAAGCACACCGGCTAACCCGCTAAAAAAGCCACTTATCACAAAAGCCACCAATAATTGAACGTATGTGTTCATACCCAAAGATTGTGCGCGCGTTCTATTTTCCTTTATTGACAAAAGTGCTAAACCAAAGGGCGTCTTCATTATCCACCACAGAATTAGTGCACCTACCGCTGCAATAACCAGAATAAATTCATAACTCGATATCGTAGAATTAAGAAATGAAGGAAGAGTGATACCAAAAATCCCTGTATCTCCTTCCGTCAATCCATAGAAAACCAAGCACAAAGTGTAAAACAATTGCGAGAAGCCGAGCGTGAGTAAGGCAAAATAAAACGCCTTTGCCCTTAAGGATAGTGCACCGACAATTAGTGCGGTTAGCGCTGCCAAGATCGGGCCAAGTACAAATGCCAATATCAGCGGCAAATGAGTATGATCCCAAATCAAACCCACTGTATACGCCCCCACCCCGTAAAAAACCGCTTGACCAAACGTGATGAGCCCCGCATTATGAACCAAAAAATTAGTGGCAAGGGCAAATAAGGAGGCCACGATAATTCCTTCTGTCATCAGTGTGTATTCTAACGGCATCCAAAATGGCACACTGATAGCAAATAATAAGATGATCCCCCATGCGATTAAATACTTTCGCTGATTCAAGATCACTCTTCCACCTTTCCGAATAATCCCTGTGGTCGAATGACGAGCACCAGAATCATGACGACATAAGGTGCTAAACTAGCTAACTCAGGAAAATATAGATTCCCAATGGACTGAAACAGACCAATGATCACTGCGCCAATTGCCGCACCCCATATATTGCCGAGTCCGCCAATCACAGAGACGATAAATGCTTCCACAATGATGTTGACATCCATTCCAGGGCCAGCGGATGTAGAAGGGCCCATAAGAGCCCCTCCCAATGCCGCCAAAAACGCACCGATAGCGAAAATCTGAGTGTAGAGACGACTGACATTGACACCCAGAATTTTGATTAGTTCTATGTCTTGTACGGCACCCCTGATCAATCGCCCCAGCTTGGTACGTTCAATCAGCAGCCACAGGCCAAGTCCAATCACAACCGCCACCACAATTAAGAACAAATCATATACAGGAAATTGTTGACCACCAATTGTCACTCCCCCCGACAATGTAGAAGGAATATTTCCTGAATAGTTTTGTGGACCCCATACCATAATGGCAACCTGGTCGATTATCATCATGAGTGCCCATGTTGCTAATAATTGCAATAGGTGCTCAGACTTGTACAGGCGACGCAATACAAGCAACTCAATCCCCACACCCAAAATGGCTACTATCAACGCAGACAGAATCACACCGATGCCAAACCCTAAGGTATGTGCAGAAATAGCGCCAAAAGTAACGGTTACCAAATAAGCGCCAATTAAATAAAACGTTCCATGGGCTAGGTTAATAACACGCATTGTCCCGAAAACTAGGCTTAACCCAACTGTCACAATGAATAAAATGGCGGCTGTGGTCAACCCTGTAAAAATCGGAATCACGCTTAAATACCTCCTGTCATTTTAGAATTTCTTTTGGTGTAAAATAGATGATGTTTTTCCAAATAGCAAAGGGGTATTTTTTGTTATATGATACTTGACCAACCCATTCACCCACCTGCGCCTGGTGATTATTTTTGTTTATGGTGATATTGCCGCGAATGGTAGGTACGGTTGCACCACCTAGAACTTTGACAACCGCATCAGAATTAAATGAATGTGCACGCTGTACTCCGTAAGCCCATGTTTGAACGGCGGTATAAGCCATCACCGCAAATGCAGTTGGATACTGATGGTAGGCCGCTTTGTAACTGTTTACAAATTTATTCATATCGGAAGTATGGATAGCATAAAATGGAGCCCTTGAATATCCCCACGCGCCAACTGGGGCTTGATTGCCAAGCACCTGCAACACTGTTGGCCCCATCATGCTCACAAAATTTGTTTTCTTAAGTAGACCAAATTGCATGGCCTGCTTAGCAAATGATACTAAGTCCCCACCAAAGACAGGAGAGAAGACGGCCTGCGGTTTCACTGATAACAACGTACTGATGTAACTGCTGTAATCTGTAGTACCTAGTTGCGGCCATTGCTGATTGAGCAATGTATAGTGTACGCCAATTTTTTTAAGCGTTTTCAGAAAATTATTGATCGTGTCTCTTCCATAAGAATAATCAGGTGAAATCGTAGCAATACGAGTCCAGCCTTTCTTTTTAAAAAGCATTGCAACCGCAGTGGATTCCATATTTGTATTTGGTGTCACTTGAAATGCGTATTTTGTAAATCCTGTGGTAGTGAGTGAAATATCGTTGCTGGTATGGAAGAAAACAAGCGTTTTATGTGCTGCAGCCACCGGTTCTATCGCTGCAGCAACCGCACTGGAAACAGGACCAAAAATAGCGCTTACATGATCTTGCAATATGGCCGTCTGCGCATATTGATTCCCTAAGTTAGGCTGTGAAGCGTCATCGAATTCAATAAGATTGATTTTCTTCCCCAACAATCCCCCTTTAGCGTTGATTTGTTTGATGGCAAGTTGTTCCGCGTCATAACCTGGCACACCTAGGTCAGATATTGATCCAGACAATGAAGTAATTGCAGCTACATTTACAGTGCCTGCAGCATCCTTGTGACTTGAACTAGCATAAGCATTCGTACTTGCGAATGCACCAAGCGTGGTCATAGAACCCATTGCAGCTAAAGACATGGAGGCCAACATTACTTTATTACTTTTTTTCACAAAATTTCCCCCTCATTTTTGTCATTTTGCAACATCACCTTTATACAAAGCAAATATTGTGCCAAAGCTCATTTCGCTTGAAATACTCAAATAATTATAAAATATCAGCCTCATTTGTCCAAATTTTTAGATTTTATTCCGAAATATTAGACTGATGCATTTATATCACCTGTATTTTCTCGTCAAACTAATTGATTTTCTTGTCTTACGCGCTATTCCTCGCTGGCACAAATCTTGCGTTAGATAAAACAGAAAAATTAAATAGTCAATTTTCCTATTTTATAATTATTGAGGTGAATAATTTGAGCACTGACAACCTGCAAGGGAAAACCGCTGTTATCACAGGCTCAGCAAGTGGAATAGGGTTTGCGATTGCAAAAGCGTTGGCGGAAGCAGGTGCCAACGTGGTGATTTCAGACCTGCGTGCCGAAGCTGGTGATCAAGCTGCAATTGAATTACAGCAGAGTGGATTGAAGGCATTGCCATTTGCGGCCAATGCAAGTGTAGAAGAAGAATTGAAAAATCTTTTGAATTTTGCCAATGATCGTTACGGTTCTCTGGACATCGTGGTGAATAACGCAGGCATGCAATACGTGGCTAATATCGAGGATTTCCCCACAGATAAATTCCGGCAGATTGTGGATCTCATGCTTGTGGGTCCGTTCATCTCTACTAAGTATGCCTTCCCTCTAATGAAAAAGCAGGGATTTGGTCGCATCATTAATATGGCTTCTATCAATGGGCTGGTAGGTTTTGCAGGAAAGGCCGCCTATAACTCTGCTAAACATGGATTGATCGGTTTGACGAAAGTTGCAGCGTTGGAAGGTGCAACAAATGGTATTACGGTAAATGCCATTTGTCCTGGATATGTAGATACCCCTCTTGTCAGAAATCAGATGAATGATTTAGCCAACAACAGGGGAGTTCCAGTCGAAAAAGTACTCGAGGAAATTATTTATCCGCTAGTTCCGCAACGCAGACTTTTACAGCCTGAAGAAATTGCGGATTATACAGTGTTTTTAGCCTCCGAAAAGGGAAAAAGCATCACTGGTCAAGCCGTGATCATAGATGGCGGATACGTGTCTCAATAACCACTAGAAATGGGGGATCTTTGTTGAATAAGATTTATCAAAATGCCGCAGAAGCCATTCGAGACATCCACGATGGTGCTACGTTACTTGTCGGTGGATTTGGACTAGTCGGCATTCCAGAAAATCTGATCTTGGCGCTCCGCGACCAAGGAACCAAAGACTTGACCTGCGTCAGCAATAACTGCGGCGTTGATGACTGGGGATTAGGATTATTACTGCAAACCAGACAAATCCGCAAAATGGTATCCTCCTACGTGGGAGAAAACAAAACTTTTGAGAAACAATTTTTATCTGGCGAAATTGAAGTAGAACTGACCCCGCAAGGAACATTAGCCGAACGGATTCGCGCAGGAGGTGCAGGCATTCCGGCGTTTTATACGCCTGCTGGCGTGGGAACGGTTATCGCAGAGGGCAAGGAGATTCGTAAGTTTGATAAGCAAGAATTTGTGATGGAACGAGCTATAAAAGGAGATTTTGCCCTAATTAAAGGATGGAAAGCAGACCGACTCGGCAATGTCGTGTATAGAAAATCGGCCAGAAATTTCAACCCCATGATCGCCACCGCTGGCAACATCACCATAGTCGAAGTTGAAGAAATTGTGGACCCCGGTGAACTAGATCCTGATCAAATTCACACGCCAGGCATTTACGTTCAGCGTGTGGTGTTAGGAAAAAAGTTTGAAAAACGAATCGAACGAAAAACAATACGGAAAAACGTGAAAGGAGAATGACGAATGCCACTTACTCGCGATCAAATTGTTAAACGTGCTGCCCAGGAAATTGTAGATGGTAACTATGTGAACCTCGGTATTGGCATGCCCACCTTGGTTTCCAATTATGTGCCAGATGGAATTGATATTGTCTTACACTCCGAAAACGGCATCTTAGGAACCGGCCCATATCCGGATGAACCTGATGTGGATCCTGATTTGATCAATGCAGGCAAGGAAACAGTCTCGGTGCTTCCTGGTGCTGCCTATTTTGATAGCGCGGAATCATTTGCCATGATACGGGGTGGTCATATTGATCTGGCGATCCTTGGCGCAATGGAAGTTTCAGAACATGGCGACATTGCCAATTGGATGATTCCCGGCAAAATGGTAAAAGGCATGGGAGGAGCCATGGATCTAGTCCATGGTGCTAAGCGCGTAATTGTAACGATGGAACATGTCAACAAAAACGGGGCTATTAAAATCTTAAAGGAATGCCAATTGCCACTCACAGGAAAAGGGGTGATTCAACGCATTATTACAGACTATGCAGTAATGGACATCGTGCCAAACGGCCTCATTTTACGTGAATTGGCTGAAGGCCATAGCATCGAGGAAGTGCAATCTATAACAGAACCAACCTTGATTATTCCAGAACAAGGGGTGGCTACAATTAAGACAATATAATCAATATTCGAACTGTGATGTGCCTTATCACTTGCTTATATATCTAATTAAGCGCTTTAGTCCAAACGGATAAAGTGTGTTCTCCAGACAAACTTAACAATTGATGCTGGCGTGAAAAAACAAGCGTAGGATACCCATGTGACGCATACTGCACTCCCGCATTTGGATTAAGCATATAATAGACATTCACATGTTGAATCTTAAACGTGTTTAACTCTTGATGTGTGATCTGTGTTGCTAATTTCAATGTTGTACCCTTAAAGAACCCCACACTGACGATAATGGGAAATTTTTTAAAATTATTCCTGTTTTTATTTAGCATGACCAACGTACGCTGACAATGAGGGCACCAATAGGCTTCAAATAAAATTGGGTGACTCATCGCATTTAATACAACCTTTTGTCCTGATTCGTTAACCACAGAAATCCGCCTGTACAGCGATGAACTAGCGACTGCGGGATTGTAATATGGGTTAATCGGTGACTTATCCCAGTTCAATTCATTCATAAACGGTATGATATTAGTTAATTTGCGATGTTGTACGGGTAATTTATTAGTGACCTCTCCACATCCCGTAATCAACATGATCGAAGTGATAAAAATGGCAATAAACGATGGGAATAAATTTCTTCTACGCATGATTCACCTCGTTTCATTGATGTGCAAAAATGTCCTGCCACAAAACACGGCAAGACATTTTTTGCACACATCTACCTTGTTATTTCCTATTATAATAGACTTTAATACTTCTCGGAAACCAATTTGGATTGTGTGAAAAGCAACAGGTAATCAGGACCACCCGTTTTCGAATCAGTTCCTGACATGTTGAATCCACCAAACGGATGAACTCCTACAAATGCCCCTGTGCACTTACGGTTAAAATATAGATTGCCACAGTGCATGTGCATCTCCGCATATTCATAATGAGAGCGGTCACCCGTATATAGGGAACCCGTTAATCCATATTCGGTATTATTGAATATCTCCATTGCGTGTTCAAAACTATCCGCTTTACTGAAGGCAAGCACTGGACCAAATATTTCTTCCTTCATGATCCGCGCATCTTCTTTTACGTCAGCAAAAACAGTGGGCTGAATAAAAAATCCAGATTCGTCCCCGACTCCGCCTCCCGCAACTAAACGGCCTTCACTTTTGCCAATTTCAATGTATTCGAGGATCTTCTTATATGATCCTTGGTCAACGACCGGACCTGCCGCCAAATTTTCTTCAGGAGACCCCATATTTAAGGACTTTGTTTTTTCAATGACTTTTTGCAGCACTTGATCATAGACTTCCGTATGAACAATGGCGCGGGATCCAGCTGAACATTTCTGACCTTGAAATCCAAATGCTGATGCAACAATAGCTGAAGCTGCTTCTTCGAGATCTGCGGAGGCATCGACCACAATGGCATCCTTCCCGCCCATTTCTGCAATCACACGTTTGACCCAAATTTGTCCTGGCACCGTTTTAGCCGCCAACTCATTGATGTGCAACCCTACTTCTTTGGAACCAGTAAATGACACAAAACGCGTTTTGGGATGGCTAACCAAATAGTCTCCAATTTCAGAACCTGGGCCTGGCACATAATTGAGTACGCCAGCAGGCAACCCCACTTCCTCCATCAGTTCCACAAACTTAGCCGCAATCGTCATCGCTGGGGACGCTGGCTTTAAGAGCACCGTATTACCTGCTACGATGGCTGAAGTTGTCATCCCCGCCATGATTGCCAATGGGAAGTTCCACGGCGGAATAATGATCCCCACTCCCAACGGAATGTAGTGAATACGATTCCTCTCACCAGGATAGGGGGTCAATGGTTTGCCTTCACCCAACCGAATCATCTCTCTAGCATAATACTCCATGAAATCAATCGCTTCAGCGACATCACCGTCTGCTTCAGCCCAATTTTTCCCTACCTCGTAAACTTGCCACGCCGCAAAATCAAATTTCCGCCTTCTCAATAGCGCAGCCGCACGAAATAAATAATCCGCACGCGCAGCAGGATCAACATACTGCCAAGTTTTAAACCTTTCTAATGCAGCTTGCATCGCCTTTTCAGCCAGCGCTTGATTCGTTTGTGAAACTATTCCCACCACTTCATTCTTATTAGCAGGATTTACTGATTTTGCCTTATTGTCCGTAAATACTTTCTCACCACCGATGATCAGCGGATATTCCTTTCCCAGTTCAGCCTTAACTTTTGCTAGGGAAGTCTGAAATGCTTGTTTATTATTTTCGTCCGTAAAATTAGTTAATTCCTCATTGCGAAATTCTGTAATCATATCTCCATCGCTCCATTTTCAGTTTATTTGAACATCGATTTCATAACAAATCCAACATTGGCAGGACGCTCTGCTAGACGACGCATAAAATACCCAAACCAGTCATTACCATACGGAACATATACGCGAACTGTGTATCCCTGTTTCGTTAACTCTTTTTGAA
>JAJZCJ010000059.1 GCA_021846145.1 Bacillota bacterium | reverse complement strand
GCATGAAAGAACGGAAAAAATATGGCTTAAAAGCTGCGCGTCGTGCACCACAGTTCTCCAAACGCTAATTATCAGGAGACATGGCGCAAGCATCAGGCACTCCAATTAAGGAGTGCCTTTTTGTTGATAAGTGATACAATAGCGAGGTCTTAACTGTGAATATGGAGGGATACTTGTGTCTGAAATCACAAAAGAATTAATTCTCGATGCGTTAAATGAGGTGGAAGATCCAGAAGTCCATCGCAGTATTGTGGAGATGAATATGGTACGTAGTGTGGAAATTCAAGGCTCGCGTGTCAGTGTGGAAGTGGTGTTAACAATTACAGGTTGCCCACTGCACAATGTAATAGAAAATCAGGTGAGAGAAGCTCTATTTGCAGTACCTGGCGTGACTGATGTAGATTTGACAATCGGTACGATGACAGATGAGGAAAGAGAGCAGTTCGCGGAAAAATTGCGTGGAAAAGACTCCAACCAGTCGCCATTACTAGGTCCTGATGTCAATACGGCATTTATCGCAGTTGCTAGTGGTAAAGGTGGCGTAGGCAAATCCACTGTTACAGCGAATCTGGCAGTGGCGCTCGCCAAAAAAGGCCTGCGCGTGGGCGTGATTGACGCTGATATTTATGGTTTTTCTTTGCCGAATATTTTTGGGGTAACTGAGGTCAAGCCTGCCATTGTGGAAGATTTGATTATGCCGGTGCAAACACATGGAATCAAGTTGGTGAGTATGCAATTTTTTGTCTCTGGCAATCGCCCAGTCATATGGCGTGGTCCAATGTTGGGGAAAATGTTAAAAAATTTCTTTCAAGAGGTGCACTGGGGCGAACTGGATATCATGTTGTTAGATTTACCACCCGGCACAGGCGATATGGCATTGGATGTTCATAGTTTGCTGCCCAAGAGCAAAGAGCTGATCGTGACTACACCGCAAAATAATGCGGCTGATGTGGCGGTGCGTGCTGGCGTGTTGGCACGCCAAGTCAAACATGACATCCTTGGTGTCATTGAAAACATGGCTTATTATATCTGTGATCATTGTGGTGAACGGCATTATATTTTCGGCCAAGGTGGGGGGGCCACTGTCGCGAAACTGCTGGAGACGGACATGCTGGCTCAGATTCCTGTAGCAAAAACGGCGGAGGAGCAACAAGGAATTTTTACAGATGATTCAATGCAAGCCCGAGTGTTTGCCAATCTTGCTGATCATATGATTGAGGTATTGAAATTGGACTTGATTCAAATATAAATTCTGTGTATAATGCAAGCGCACACTTGCGCAAGTGATAGCTTGCATGCAACTGCAAGGGGGTGATTAAATTGACGGAAGACATTCATTCCGTGTATGAAGAAGACACTCACCGACGTATTCTTAATGCGGCACTGGAGGAATTTACTCATCATGGCTTTAAGGGAACTAGTACCAGAGCCATTTCTGAACGTGCTGGTGTCAATGAAGTCACGCTGTTTCGACATTTTGGCAGCAAAGTGGAAATGTTGAAAGAAGCGGTAGAGGATGCTGTGATGCAGATGCGCGTACCCACTGAGATTGAAGCGTATATTACCATGCCTTTTCGTGACGGATTTGGTCAATTGCTCAAAGATTATTTGATGCAACTGACGAATCGGAGTGACATTTTAATGCTGGGCATGACAGAATCCTTTTCTCATTTAGTGGTGGTGTCGGCCTTGGTTCACTTCTTTAGCAAAATGCGCACGTTGTTAATTGATTACTTTGCTGAAATGAATGCTCAAGGTAGGATGAAGCAAGCGGATTATCCCGTGTTGACGCAAACAATCATTTCTACGTTACATGCTACACCAGTGATGCGCAAACGGGCACCGGCAGAGGTAACTGCGAATTTAACGGATGAACGGATTCTTGCGATGTTAGTGGATTTAGTGGCGCGCGCGTATAGTTTAGAAGAGTGATTTTACTGGGTAAAAAGGGCGCAGATCCCATACGGGATCGCGCCTAACTTCCACCTGAATCGCTACCGCTTCCGGAACTGTCGTCCCCACTGCCGCTATCGCCACTGCTGTCCTGTGAGCTATCTCCCTTTCCAGAACTGCTTTTACCTTGTTGTTTGGAGCCCGTCATATTTTCTTTTTGACCACCTGCAGTTTCTTTCACCGCTTGTTTTAAGCTATCCATAAATAACAGGCGAAATGTGGGCTGATCTAATGCTTCTGTCATGATTTTCATTACTTCTTTGCGATATTCAGGACTTTTTAGCAAGTCGAATTGCATTTGTTGAAAATCAGACGATTTCATCAATGCTAACAATTCTTTCTGATATTCGGGGTCTTTCATGAGTTTCTTTTGCAAATCTGTCATTTGCGGACGAGCTGCCTCCACCATGGAGGCGGAAAACTGTGAATCCTGCATCGCTTGACTTAGGAACGTTTTTTTCTGGTCTTCTGTTTTTACAATTTTTTCAACAGCTTTTTGTACATCTACCTCGCTGATAGCAGCAGATCGTTTAAAATCCGGACTGGAAATGGTATCTTTTAAGGTGGTAATACCTTCTTTGCTGTGCAAGATGTCAAGCACCATGGCTTTAATCTGTGGATAGCCAGAAGTGCTACTGGTTTCTGATTGGTTGGAATTACTACTTTCTGTGTTGGTACTTCCTGATGCGCTAGCGGATCCACAACCCGTAAGCAAAAGGCTGCTTATCAATATGATACTGGACGTCCTTTGTTTGAAGAGAGGATTCATCTATCATGTCCTCCTTTCTAAACCTACTATGTCCAGCTTAGACGGTGTTATGCAATGCATGTCAAACAGGTAAATATCAATTGGGTAAAATTGTGGGAGATGTGTATGAATATTAAAATGTTATCAAAATTAGTCGGACAAACCATTTTGATCGGGGTGGTGCTGGGACTTATTTTTGCATTAATAGGTTGGCCAGCAAAAATGCTCTGGTATCGAGGGATGATTGTTGGTGGTTTTGTCAGCGTTGCCGTTGCGTTGATGGGATTCTGGGCATACTTGACCCTTAATTTCATTATGCAGACGCTGATGCCACCAAGGGTTTGGATGTGGTTTCAGGCACTCATCGTCGTTGTGGCCGTGGTGGATGTGGTGTATTTTTTTCCCCAACTGATTACCAATTTACCGACAGGGTTGTCACTTCCACCAGGTAATTATTTGTGGCAAATTTTATTGCCGCTTGGGTTAGCATTCGTGGTTGCGTTGGTGAAAATTCGCCTGACCAATCGTGCGGCGTTTATCCCTGCAATATTTTTCATGTATGTGTTTACTGGTGTGGAGTGGATGCCTGCGCTCTTTTTGGCACATGTGTGGAGACTGGCAGGTCTGGTCTGGATGATTCTATTTGTTTGCAATATCTTTTTGATTTTAATTCTCGGAAAATTGGCAAGAAAGCCCTCTCATGTATGAGGGCTTTCTGCTTTGGGCGCGTTGTTAAGCTGATCACTTATTGAACACGCGTATGTGATTCTACGCCGGAAATGAGTTCGGAGACGGTGACAAACTGAAAGCCTTTCGCACGTAGTCCATCGATGATAGCAGGTAAAGCTATCGCCGTTTGTTTGGCAGAATCACTGGCGTGCATGAGAATGATATCACCTGGAACGGCCCTCGTCACCACGCGATTAATCATGAATTGGATTCCGGGGTTTTTCCAATCTAGAGAATCTGTATTCCACTGTATCACTGTATAGCCCATTTGATTTAATAGGCGAAGCACCCGCGGGTCAAAGTCTCCGTTGGGCGTGCGCACCAGCGTGGGTTTTAGGTTTAGTACCTCTTTAAAACTGTGTTCCGCTTTGCCCATCTGCTCGCGAATCCAGGTGTTCGATTGCTCGCTGAAATCTTTGTGCATATAGCCATGACTGCCAATTTCAAATCTCATCGTTTTGATTTGTTTGGCGATCTCTTGATGGTGCATGATCCAAGGGCCTGACAAGAAAAAAGTGGCTTTTTTCACGTTTTTAGATTTTAATACGTTAAGTATGGGGGTTGGCATTTTTTCTCCCCAAGAAATATCAAAAGTGAGTGCCACCACTTTTTGGGTAGTATCCACCTTGTACACCGCACTTGGCACATTGGGCGTAGCGGGATTGGCTGCAAAAGCAGGAGTGGCAGTGGGAAGCAGAAGTAGCAGAGCAAGTGTCGCCATCAACGTAAATGGTTTTTTAAACAAACTAGCACCTCCAAGTTAAGTGTCAGTAGCCAGTTTGTGCAACGTCGAGTGGGATCATACAATAGCTAGAGAACGTGAGGTGATTAGTGTGTTGTTTTATGGAAGAATGAACAAATATTTACGGGTTTCATTGCTGATTTTCGTTATTGGGTTGGTATTGGGGGCGGTATTTGCAAAGCCTTTGCAAATTGCACTGAGTCCGCTGATGACAGATCTTAAGACATTGGCATTGGGAATGAAGCATGAAACATTTGCTACCATGATGATGACGCTCTTTCTCCATAATTTGCGCACCAGTGTGTTTATGATTGTTGGCGGGATATTGTTTGGCATTTTGCCAGCGATATTTGTCCTAGTCAATGGGGCGCTGGTAGGATATGTGATTGCAATTACTTATCAGACCACTCATGTTAATCCGTTTCTATTGTTTGTGGCTGGAATTTTGCCACATGGTATCTTCGAAATTCCTGCTTACTTGCTTGCAAGCGCATTTGGCATACGCGCAGGAGTGTTGCTCATCCGAACCATGGGTAGACATTTTGAGCATGACAATTGGCGCAAGCTGGGCAAAGATGCGGTGCCTACTTTGGTGATTGTCGTGGTGTTATTGTTTGTTGCCGCAAACATAGAGACCGGGATCACACCGCTCTTGTTGCGGATGGTGTACCACCAAGCGTAGTTAGGAGAAGAGTTCCTCCACTTCGTCTAACGTAAAAGTCGTGATTTTGCTTTCCCTGTCTTGCACATATGTAATTGTGTATCCATCAAATGAACACGATAACAGTTGAATTTGTTCAATGTGAAATTGGTCTTCTAACTTGTATGCAATTTCTTGTTGAGCGATTGCATAATCATCATTTTCTGGGTCAAGCATAAGTATTGTGGCCAGTTGTGTCCAGCTCAGAAGTAAGATTTCATCATCCAAATGGCTTCAACCCCTTTCTTGATAATATGGTACCATAGCTAGGTGACGATGAAAATAAAGGATGTGTAAGTAATGACTTTGGGTAATCAACAAAAATTAAGAGTGATTGGCGTGCCAACTGATTTAGGACAGGGTCGTCGAGGCGTGGACATGGGACCAAGTGCGATTCGCTATGCCGGTCTTTCTGAAAAAATGCGTGAGTTGGGCTATGAGATTGAAGATATAGGCAATGTTGATGTGCCACCTGCGGAGTCTAGGGTTCAGGGATCAGAGAAGGTGAAGTATCTGGAGCAGGTGAAAGCGGTTAGTGATGAACTTCGTCTGTTGGTTCGCGATGCGTTACATGAGCATTATCTGCCGATCGTACTCGGGGGTGATCACAGTGTAGCCATTGGTAGTATTGCTGGGGCAGTGGAGGCTATGGGCAACTTGGGATGTATCTGGTTTGATGCACATGGGGATATGAATACGCCTGAAACTACACCGAGCGGTAATATTCACGGGATGCCATTGGCGGTTTCATTAGGACTGGGACATCCGGATTTGACCAATCTCGGTGGAATTCTTCCTAAGTTAAGGCCGGAGAATGTGGTGTTGGTGGGCATTCGCTCCATTGATCGTGAAGAGCGTAGGCTGATTCACGAAACGGGAATTCAAGTGTTCACCATGCACGAAGTAGACGAGATGGGCATTAGTGCGGTCATGCACAAAGCGATTGAAATTGCTACGAAAGGTACAAATGGAGTTCATCTAAGCGTAGACTTGGATGGGATTGATCCAATGTACGCACCTGGTGTGGGGACTCCGGTCAATGGCGGCATCACTTACCGAGAAGGACATTTGGCGATGGAGATATTGGCAGCGGCAAATTGCGTCACGTCTGTGGATTTTGTCGAAGTCAATCCAATCTTGGACGAACAAAATGCAACTGGGAAACTGACGGTAGAATTGGCCTCATCACTATTTGGGTTAACCGTTATTTGAACGGATAGGGGCATCAAAGTAGCGAATTATGTACGCTGAAATGACATATGCTGAGGTAAAAGATCGCGACGATATCGTATGGATTGATGTGCGCTCTGACGGTGAATTTGCGGAATCAACGATACCTGGTGCGCATAATGCGGCACTTTTCGATAATGAAGAACGGGCACATATTGGTACACTGTACAAACAAGTTGACCCGATGAGCGCAAGGTGGGCAGGGCTGGAGTTTGCTTCACGTAAACTCCCCGCCTTAGTGCGTCAGATCACGGAACTGGCAAATGGTCGTACCCCTGTTGTATTTTGCTGGCGTGGGGGAATGCGCAGTCAGACTGTGGCGACCATTCTGCAATTAATGGGGTTGCCTGTTATTCGCTTGACAGGTGGGTATCGCGGGTATCGTCACTATATTACGAGTAGGTTAGAGGCAATGACGGCCGAGGATTTGCCTCCTGTATTTGTGGTGCACGGGATGACTGGTGTGGGAAAAACAACGCTGCTTCGCTTGCTTGCGGAGTTAGGGGAACCGGTGCTGGACTTAGAAGGATTAGCTGGTCATCGGGGATCAGTGTTTGGCGGGATTGGGCTGACTCCCGCGAACCAACGTCAGTTTGACTCGGCTTTATTTGCAGCGATTGAAGCGCTTAGGGATCGACCATATCTGTTGATGGAAGCGGAAAGTAAGCGTATTGGCCATGTCACGATGCCTGAGTTTTTGGTCGCGGCCAAACGTGTTGCCACCAATGTGGAGCTGGTTGCTCCGATTTCCATCCGTATTATGCGTACGTTAGAGCAATATAAGCTGGCTGATGATGTGGCTTTTCATCGCGCGACGGAAAGAGCGCTCATGTTTATTCAAAAAAGGTTTAGTCCTGATTTGCGCCAACGTGTCTACGCATGGATGGAAGCGAAAGCGTACGCACCGATGGTGGGCGCGCTGCTGGAGGAGTACTACGATCCTCGCTATGAATATGCGCGTAGGGATTACGATCGTCCCTTTTTGAAAGTGGATGCGACTCATTTAGTGGAAGCTGCAGAACAGATTCAAAAGGAGCTTTTGCGTTACTGGGCAAGTGTCGTGACAAGCTGATGTGTTGGCACATTAATTAATCATCAAATGCCAAGAACAGGGGTTTGGTGGAAGATGATTTATTTGGCGCTTGGGGACTCGATTACGCATGGCTATGATGCAACAGATGAACAGGAGCAGTATGTAAAAAAATTAACGAAAAAATTAAATGAAAAAAAGCGAACTAGTGTCTATGTCCATGCGAAGCCAGGATGGACTTCACAACAGTTGCTTAATTCGCTAGATCGAATTCCCGAGTGTATTGTGGAAGAGGCTGAGTTAATTAGCTTATTGATCGGTGGCAATGATTTGATCAAAGTGATGCCGTGGTTTCTAGACGATAAGGATCATGCGATGGAAAAATTGTTGCAATCTTTCTACCCCCAAGTGCAGCAAATTGTGAAAAAGGTAAAACGCCACCCTCGTGCCACCATGATGCTATGTACTATCTATAATCCATTTCCCAATTCAGATCTAGCTGTGTTTGCGGTGAAGGGGTTAAATGATATGCTGCATCAAATTGCAAAACAAGAAAGTTGTAAGTTGGTTCCGATTCATCATTATTACGGAGGACATGAACACGCGCTTGTAAACCGCTTCAAGCGAGGAGAACTGGAAGACTTTCGGTTCATTCGCAACCCCATCCATCCGAATGATCTGGGACACACACGAATCGCTGAGGCGATTTTTTCCACTGTGTATCCAGAAAATAGTATACACAAGACAAATGTGAACAAAAGACACCGCACCCGAAAAAGGGTATAATAAAAACAGAGATAAATTGAATCTTTACGGATGTTACACTGGGTGAATAGAATATGAATCAAATGTTTGAATTACTGCGAAAATTTACGGTTTTTAATATCGTTGATATTGCAATTGTCTCCTTTGTGTTTTATCGGGTAATTTTGCTGATTCGTGGGACACGGGCAGTTCAACTGCTAAAAGGAGTTTTTGTGCTGCTGTTGGCGGCAGGTGCCAGTAGTTTATTCCATCTTCAGGCGTTAAATTGGCTGTTGAATCGAGTGTTGGAAATCGGACTGTTGGCGATCCCCGTTGTGTTTCAGCCTGAACTTCGGCGTGCGCTCGAACAACTTGGACGTTCTAACTGGATCAACATTTCCGTGCGCTGGCAGGGCACGAAAGGCATTGCACATACGGTGCATGAATTGGTTACAGCCACTCAAGTGTTTGCTAAAAATCGCATTGGTGCGTTGATCGTTTTGGAACGAAGTACGGGGCTCAATGAGTATATCGAAACTGGCATCGCCATTCAAGGAGTTTTATCCACAGAACTTTTAATCAACACGTTTATTCCCAACACGCCGCTGCATGACGGTGCTGTAGTGGTACGTGCTGATCGTATCATCGCGGCATCTTGCTATTTGCCACTGAGTGATCAATCAGACATTGCCAAAGAATTGGGGACAAGGCATCGCGCAGCAGTGGGGGTTACTGAGCAGTCAGATGCCTTGGTGATTGTGGTATCAGAAGAGACCGGAAAGATTTCGATTGCGGAAAATGGGGAATTGCAGCGGGATCTAGATGAAGGTACGTTAAGTGAACGTTTAACTAAAGGACTTAATGAACCGCAAACCAATTCATTGCGCTGGTTTGGCCGAAAGGCGGGGCTTGATTGAGACGTCGCAGTTTATTTGACAATAATTTATTTGTGCGTCTCATCTCTGTTGCACTAGGTGTGTTGCTGTGGCTGGTGGTCAGTTTCTCACCTAATTCCCAAGGGAATGGACTTGCGACTACGACGCAAGTGCTTCATAACATACCGGTTATCGTACTGACTTCTCCGCAAATGATGGCGACGACTGAACATCCGGTGCGAGTGAATATTAGTATTTCGGGAAGTATTTTGGATGTGGCCACTGTTCAGGTGGATGCCTCAGGAATTCGAGCTATTGCGAACGCTACGACGATGGGACCTGGCACGCATCAAGTGCCCATTATCATTGAAAACACCCCAACGAGTGCCGTGACTTATGTTCCTGAGACCCCGTATGCTAATGTTGTTATTCAGGAACGGGTCGCTTCTCCATTTACACTCGGAGTCAAAGTGGTGGGTAAGCCGTCGTCAGGACTTCGCCTAGGTCAACCAATCTCGTCTGTGAAAAAAATTGTCGTCAGCGGGCCGGATGCGTTGGTGCATAGGGTGACTGCTGTCAAAGCCTCGGTGGATGTGACAGGTAGTTCGGAAAGTGTCACCAGAATGGTTCCTGTTTTGCCAGTCGATCGGCAAGGTCAGGTGGTGCAAGGGGTTTTTTGTAACCCGGACACTGTCACGTTGTCAGTGCCTGTATTAAGTCCGGTTCATCAAATGGCGTTGGTGCCTGTGATCACTGGACAACCTAGTGCCAAGTGGTCGGTTGCAAAAGTAACCGTACTACCTTCGTCGATCTCGGTGATTGGGGAACCGCTTGCTAAACTCCCCACTTATTTGGTTTTGCCGCCTACTAATGTTTCCCGGTTGGCTCATTCCAAAACGTTTAATGTGGCGGTACCTATTCCTTTTAATGGAGCAAGATTGAGCGTTCCTGTGGCGCAGGTGAAGGTGGAGTTAGCAGCTAGGGGATCGATTACGTTGCAAGGTGTCCCTGTGAAAATAATGGGTACCACCAACGGACATCTCTTTAGTTTTCAGGGTTCTTCATTGGTACGAGTTACGATTACTGGTGCTACTTCACAAATCGCTAACCTCCAGACTCAAGATGTGAGTGCTTATGTGGACGTGAGTGGCGTCAAACTCAATACACCGACGGTGCTACCTGTTTCGGTGGTGTTACCAACTGATTTAACCGTGGCGCAGGTATTTCCTAATCATGTTACCGTCATTGCGAAGAAGTAACTATGGATAAAATCTACTTGTGCAGGAAATGTCCCTATGCGACAATGAGCGAAAAAGGGGTTATCGATGTGAGGAGACTTTTTGGAACGGATGGCGTGCGGGGAGTGGCAAATCGCGACCTGACCGCTGAACTTGCGTATCAATTGGGGTTTGCCGCAGCTTGTGTGCTGGGGAAAATACATACGGAACGTGCTTTTTTTGTAATTGGGAAAGATACACGCATTTCAGGAGACATGCTGGAGGCCGCGCTGATTGCCGGCATTATGGCTGCGGGCGTGGACGTTCATCTTTTGGGTATCATTCCTACGCCGGGCGTGGCGTATTTGACGCGCAATTCTCACGCTGCAGCGGGGGTCATGATCTCTGCGTCTCACAACCCGGTGGAGGATAATGGAATTAAGTTTTTCGGTGCAGACGGATATAAGCTGATTGATGCGATGGAAGATGAAATTGAGCGCACAATGGAGCAAGTAAATGAGTGTGAACGTCCGATTTCTAGTGCTGTGGGCAAGCGAATTGAGCATGGACTTGGCACCCCTGATTATGCGGCTTTCTTAAAAAATACGGTAAAGCATCGCTTGGATGGAGTGAAGGTCGCTGTCGACGCGGCTAACGGAGCAGCATATGATTTAGCAAAAGAGGTATTGGCGTCGCTTGGGGCGGAAGTTTTTGCTTTTGCCGATCAAGCAGATGGGGCGCAAATCAATGTGAATTGTGGTTCGACGCACCCGGATTTTATCGCGGCAAAAGTGAAAGAGATGGGGGCGGACGTGGGGCTTGCTTTTGACGGTGATGCGGATCGATTGATTGCAGTGGATGAACGCGGTGAGGTTGTGGATGGCGATCGCATGATGCTGATTTGTGGCCAGCACCTGCACGCAAAGGGTGAACTTCGCGGTCATACTGTGGTATCGACGGTGATGAGTAATTACGGATTTGTGAAAGCGGCAAAGGAGCTCGGCATTGAACTAGTGCGCACGGCGGTGGGCGATCGGTACGTGATGGAGGCGATGCGCGAAGGCGGTTTTATCCTTGGCGGGGAGCAGTCGGGGCATGTGATTTTTCTCAATCACAACACCACGGGGGATGGAATATTGACGGCGTTGCAATTGCTCAGTGTGGTGGTGGAGTCAAAGCAACCGCTAAGTGCATTGGCATCCGTGATGAGGTCGTATCCGCAGGTGTTAGTCAATGTCAGGGTGAAGGATAAGACGGCTTGGAGACAAAACGATGCGATTGCAGAAGCGATTCGCGTGGTCGAGGAAAAGCTAGGGGAAGACGGAAGAATACTGGTGAGGGAATCTGGGACGGAGCCGATTGTGCGTGTGATGGCAGAGGGATCGGATGAAGACACGGTGCGAGGGTACGTGAACGACATTGTCGCGGTGGTGCATCGTGAACTTGGTTGAAAAGGGCGGTGATGCTTGGGAGTAGGGGACGGATGTAGTATCAGTATCGTTAAAGCGCCAGGACTCGCTTCGCTCACGGAGATGTAGGGAGCGGGTTGACGCGGTGGAGGTTAGCGAAACATTCGGCGGGTGCCTCCCGGTGTGCGTCCGCGCCGAGAAATGGAGCACAAAACTACAGGGCAACCGGTAGGACAAAGGCTCTTTAGGACGGGGGAAGCAATTTCGGGTTTCCTTGGGCGTAGAATGTAACAATCATGCGTTAAGGCCACTAGCAGGTGGTTAGTTGTTTGTGCGCACAGGGATGGAGGAACTGAAATTGTGTGGAATAGTCGGTTATATTGGGCCGCGAAACGCACAGGATGTGTTGTTGTCGGGGCTCGCGAAACTGGAGTATCGCGGGTATGATTCTGCAGGCATCGCTGTGTATGAGCATGGGGAATTGAAGTTGGAAAAAACAGTGGGGCGACTTGCTGCGTTGGAAACTAAGTTAGCAGCAGTACCTATTTCCGGAAATATGGGGATTGGACACACGCGTTGGGCGACACATGGCAAGCCATCGGATGAAAATGCTCATCCTCATGCTGACTGTGCCAGTGAGTTTGCCGTGGTACACAATGGGATTATTGAAAATTATCAAGCGCTTAAGGAAAATTTATTGGCAGCAGGGCATCGTTTTGTCTCCGAAACGGATACGGAGATCGTTGCACATTTGTTGGAAGAGTACTGGGCGGGAGAACTTTTTGCTACTGTATTGAAAGTGTTGGAAGTGATTCGGGGAGCGTATGCGTTAGCCATTATCACCCGGCGGGATCCAGGTAAGTTGGTCGCGGTGCGCAAGCATTCGCCGCTTGTGATTGGCCTAGGTGAAGGGGAGAATTTTTGCGCCTCGGATATTCCCGCGCTGCTTGAGTATACGCGCGATGTGCTTATTATGGAAGAAGGGGAAATCGCGCTGATCACGGAAGCGTCGGTGAAGTGTTTTGATTTGTCTGGGCGTTCACTGGACAAGGAAGTGTATCGGGTGACTTGGGATGCGGTTGCTGCGGAAAAGGGCGGATATGATCACTACATGTTAAAAGAGATCCATGAGCAGCCACGCGCGGTTCGAGATACGATCAGTGGCCGTCTGTCTGAGGATGGCCGTAAGGTCATACTTCCTGAATTAAACTTTCCAGAGGGACTGGCACAGACTGTGGATCGAATTCACATTGTTGCTGCGGGAACTTCGTATCATGCGGGGTTAGTGGGAAAAGCGGTGATTGAATCGATCACGCGCATACCGGTCGATGTGGAAATTGCCTCTGAGTATCGATATCGGAACCCGATTGTTACGCCTAATACGTTAATAGTGGTCATCTCGCAGTCTGGTGAGACGGCGGACACGCTTGCTGCGCTTCGCAGTAGTAAGGAGCGTGGCATGCGGGTACTTGCCATCACGAATGTGGTAGGCAGTTCAGTTGCGCGGGAGGCAAGTGATGTGATTGTCACTTGGGCAGGGCCTGAGATTTCAGTGGCATCTACTAAGGCGTATACCACACAGTTGATTGCACTGTACCTGCTGGCGCTGTATTTAGGGCAAGAACGTGGCGTACTGGATGAGCAGTTTGTGGCTGATTTTCTTAAAGACATGGCAGAGTTGCCTGATAAACTTGATGCGATCCTTGAGTCTTCACCTTGGATTGAGCAGACGGCAAAGGATTTTTCGGTGTGGGAGGATGCGTTTTTCTTAGGAAGAGGAACGGATTATGCGGTGGCTCTTGAAGGGGCACTCAAGTATAAGGAGATTTCCTACATCCACGCGGAGGCGTATCCGGCTGGGGAACTAAAGCATGGGACGCTTGCGCTAATTGTCGAAGGAGTGCCTGTGATCGCGCTTGTGACTGAGGATGCGCTATATGAAAAAACAGTCAGCAACATCAAGGAAGTCAAGGCGCGCGGTGCCCATGTGCTGGCAATTGCTTGGGCTGGGGATGAGGAGATCGGAAAATCGGTGGATCGGGTGCTTTCCATCCCGCGTACGCGAACGGCGCTTGCACCGGTATTGTTGGTGACTCCGCTGCAACTGCTGGCGTATTACGCTTCTGTAGCGCGGGGCAATGATGTCGATAAGCCGAGAAATTTGGCGAAATCTGTAACGGTG
>JAJZCJ010000058.1 GCA_021846145.1 Bacillota bacterium | reverse complement strand
GTATACGAATGCGCCTAGCTATACGGTTGAAGTAGGAACGCAAACTGAGAAGTCGTTTGTGGATGAGGCATCAGCGATTGCCTATGCAAAAACACTGAGTGGTGCGGTGGTCATTCAGATCAGTACGAATCAAGTGGTGTGGTCTTCTGTAGGACTTTATGGCGTGTATCGGTATTTGCAATTGGTGCGTTCATTTACAAGTGAACAAAGTGCGATTAGTTTTGCCAAGACATTGGATCATGTTCAGGTGATTAATACAAAGGCTAATCAAGTAGTGTATTCTAATTATCCTACGAATGTCGCCTCTCCCAATGGGGATACATTTACAGTACAGAACAATATGCTTATTGATCAGTGGGGTAAAGAAAATATTACTTGGGCACCTGCTCCTTCGTTTATGACGACAGGGCAAACTTATGTGACTGAGGATTATACTCATTGGTATGAGGTGGAATCTTCGGGAGATGTTTACGTGGGTAACTGGGAGAATCCATATCGCACAATGAATTTAATGACGCCTTCGAATTTGACGGCCAACCAGATTAATTCATTTATTGCAAGTCACGCTGTGGGGAGTAGTGTTTTGCAAAATAAAGGTGCATATTTTATTGAAGCAGAGAAACAGTTTGGTGTGAATGCACAATACCTGGTGGCACATGCCATCATTGAGTCTGGATGGGGAACTTCGAACTTTGCAAAAAACAGAGACAACCTATTTGGCTATGAGGCCTACACCAGTAATCCAAATGCAGCGGCGACTTTTCGATCGATTGAGTATGACATTAATTTTGAGGCTTGGTTTGTACGCAACGATTACTTGGATAGTAATGGCTCGTTTTTTAATGGACCCAACTTAGATGGGATGAACGTAGACTATGCGACAGATCCTTACTGGTCAAACAGCATTGCACGAATCATGTCCGAAATTGCATCTTACTCACCTAGTCTTGCTAATCAGTCGTTAATGCCTGAATTATCCACCCGAGTGGTGTTTCCTTATCCTCCTGGTGCCACTGGCAATGCAGTCAACAATATTGTGGTTTATTCGTCACCGAATGACGCTACGGCAACACCTCAAGTGGTGGGTAATATAGCAAAAGGAGCGTCATTTCCTGTATTGGGTGATACACCTGGTTGGGATGAGGTAACACTTCCTAACAAACAGACGGGATTCGTAAATTGGAACCTGGTATCTCTTGAAAATGTTATGGAAGTAACTGGGGTTGATTATGGTAGCACACTTGGAATTCACTCGGCAACGGTATCGAGCAATAGTAATATTTTAGATTCGGTTTCCAATGGTGTGTACTTAGTTTTGATTAATAATGCTGGCAATGGATGGGATTATGTAGTTGACGGAAATGGAAAAACAGGCTGGGTTAGCAATCAAAATGTAATGCAAATACATTGATTGACGGTAGTGAATACAGTGGGCTGTGATATAATGAATCGGAATTAATATAGGTCGAGGTGGAAAGATGGGCGTAAGTGTTTTGCCAAGGCAAATGAAGTGGCCACTGTATTTACTAGCGGCATTTCCCATATCCGATTATTTTCTTCACATTTATCCGTGGGGGATCATCGGTGGCTTTTGGGACAAGCTGTTGTTGATTTTTTTTGCTGTATTTGTTATTCGAGCTTATTTTTTGGGGGATCGAAGAACTTTATTACAACCTCAAAAAATGGTTGTTTTTGTAGCTGTGCTTGGTCTTGTATATGTTTTGATGGATACGGGATATCTTGAGGTTGCTTTGGCGGGATATCGAGTAGACTACATGTATATGTTGTTTATGTTGATGTTTCCGTATATCGTCGAGAAAGAAGACGTTATCCCCTTATTAAAATTTATGGTGTTTGCAGGGTTTTTAGTTGCTGTGCACGGTGTCTACGAATACGTGGTGAAAGTGCCGATTCCGGCAGCGTGGTTAAATCTTGGTGAACATGAACGTACGCGTGTATATTCTGTATTTGGCAGTCCGAACATTATGGGTTCCTACATGGCGTTCATTGCCCCAACTGCATTTGGTTTTGCATTATATGAAAAACATCGTGGGAAACGCTGGTTTTACATACTTGCTTCCGTATTTACGGTAATGTCACTGGTGTTTTCATTTACTCGCGGTGCATGGTTTGCTTTCTTTATCGGGGCATTAATTTTTACGTGGCTCATTGATAAGCGATTGACAGTTGTGGCGCTGATTGTTGGGGTGGCGGCAGTGTTCTTCGTGCCACCTATTCACGCGCGAATTGCTCAGTTTCTTTCCACCGTGTATTGGGCTAAAACGATTGCAAGTGGCAGAATTGCCAGATGGACAAATGCTTATGATCAAATGCGTAACAATCCTTTTTTTGGAGCAGGATTGGGAAGATACGGGGGGGCGGTGGCTTCGCGTTTCTTTGGGGTCATTTACGTTGATAACTATTATGCCAAAACGCTTGCGGAAACGGGACTGTTGGGGCTCATCTCCTACTTGGGTTTACTGTTCGTCTATTTGAGGGCGGTTTACAAAGCGATCAAAACTTATTTTAAGACACCATTGGGGTATGTGTTTATCGGTGTGTTTAGTTCGCTCATTGTGTTAGTAGCACATAATTTTGTAGAGAACATTTTTGAAGTGCCTTCGATGAATTACTTGTTTTGGTTTGCTGGAAGTGTAGTTTTGATTTATACCAAGGGGGCGGCTGAAAGTGAATAAGACATTTGCTAAATGGCTTACCACCCCGTTCCTGCTGCTTTACTCACTTTGGGTAGTGCTGTTTTATCAATTAGTGTTTACGGCATGGACGTTGCAGTACTCTTATATCGGTGTTCTTGCTGTCATTGTGGCGAGCTTATTGTTCTACTTTATCTTTCCGAAAAATGATCGTAGATTTGTGTTTCGATTTACACTTTTTTCTTTGATGACATTTTTTGCACTTGATGGATTGGTTAACTATACCTTAATATGGAGAATTATTGATTGGATTATTTTTGTTGTGCTCGCGTTAATACTTGGACGAATTTTAATGCGACAGAAAATATTTCAACTTTTTTTGGTTATTGTTATGCTCACTGGCTTAGAAATATGGCTGCCTTCAGATAGTCTATCTACACTATCGCATTTTAGCGTTGATTATCTTGGCCATTTAGCCAGCCAAGATCCTCAAGTACCTAGTTTACCTGTTACCACCATTCCAGATCCCAATCGGTTTGGTCAGCAAATGATTCTCACTTTACAGGCGCATAAGCCATTTAAAGACGAGGCGCAGACCCTTGTTGATAGCTTGGCGCTAAGTGGTAGTAGTCAGATAGAAAATGCATTAGTAGAAATTCAGCATTCTTATGATCTGGTTACTATTAAACCCGGTCGATTGAGATATCACAGTAGTTTTGCTACACCACAAGAACTTTCCCAAGTGCCTGTAAACACGTTAGGGACCGCGGACTTTCCTTTTAGTACTAGTCACTTTTTGAATATTAACGGTGATAGCCGCATGTATTTTACGCTCTCTGCATCTCCTGGCGAGTGGCTGGATATGTTGCTTAGTCCTGGGCAAATGTCTTCAGATCTTGCGAATATTAGTGTACAAACAGCTAAAGAAGAAGCAAACGGCTGGCATCAACTTACTGGTAGAAGTCCATTAGATCAAAAACAAGGATTTACGTTAAACAATGGCATGTTGTCAGGCGAATATGAACATCAATCTGTTCATGTGAAAACAGGTGGGACGGTCATACTGGGCGTTTATCATTTACTGCCCCAATCCGTTATTAATTCCCCTAGCGTACTAGTGGAAGGTAATAATATGATTCAAGTTGTATCATTGCCTCCTAGTAAGCCTAAAGTGATTGCCACTTTATATGGTAGCTATAGTCATCCTTTGACAAGCGATATTGTTTTCGCGGATGTGCTCGGCAATGGGACTGATCAATTGTTGATCAATACCGTACCAGCACAAATTGTTCAGTTGACTGCCTCTCACACGTGGAAGGTGCTGTGGTATAGCGGGAGAGATAGTTTCCGGTTTGAGTCAGTGTTTCCTCAATCCAATGGAGATATAATGATTGCGAACTCACCGAGCATTGTAAGCAGTTCACCTATACGTTATTTGGGTGGGTATGTGTATAAAAATCATCAACTCATCCAGCAATTCAGAGTTTATCATGGTAACTTGGTCAATCTGCAAACCGTTTATGTTTCTGCAGGTAGTCAACCACAATTACTAATGTCTGTTTATGATCATCAAGAGATAATGCTTCTTGGAAAAGAACGCATCCCTTTGTATGATCTCGTGATCAGCGGGTATGTGCTTGGAATTATTATCGCTCTGTTGCGGCGCAAGGGAAGGAGAAGTGCAGGGTGAAAATGAGGAAGCACACACTAACGATGATTGCACTGGTAGGTGGAACTATGTTGCTTGCTGGATGTGGAAATCTTCAATCGACTCCTTCATTAATGCAGAAATCGGTGGTTGAGCGAACCGTTGCTGCACAAGGTTTGGAAAAGGTACAAAGCGCCATTGATAGCTTGTCCTCTATTCAAAACTATGAAGTGAAGGCGCAGATTCAAGAAATTACAGGTAAAAATAATCGATCAATGAATTTCTATGGCACTATTATATTGCCAACGTCGGCTACGCCGGTGCAAATTCAAATGGATGAGACCATCGGAGGGAACAATTATCCGCTTTATCAAAATGGATCATTTGCTTATTATGAAGATGGTAACCGTTGGAAACCGATGAACCCTGTTACTGATTTGCGTCCATGGCAATCTTTGTCTGATGTCATTGCAAAAAAGCCTCCAAAAGTTGTTTATCAATTACCTGATCAAACAGCAGTTTCGTGGTTGTGTCATGTCTATCAATTTAAGACCGTCGATCTGGGATCTTTTATTGGTGGCACAAGATTAATCAAGCCACAAGAGTCATTATATACAGTGTGGATAGATGCCACTGATGGTCTTTTGCGGCAAATTGAAGTTCAGTCTACTGTGGGCATTCCTGGTAAAGGCACTGAGGCAATGACATCAACAGAACTTTTTTTCAATTATAATTCACCCAACGCTATCATCGGTGTACCTAGTGGACTGGTAGCGCAAATTGAAAAACCGTAGTGCGGGTATTTGTTTGAACTGTGAACTAGCGTTTTTATATGGATTGTGTTACACTAGCTGCTGTTATCAAGGTGGTCCGCTGCGCGTGCGCATGAACGCCTGTTGGGAGGAGAATGGTTTTGCACCCGTTAGTAAGAGAAGTTTCAGAGCAACAACTGCGTACTGATTTTCCGAAATTTCGCCCTGGTGATACTCTAAAAGTACACGTGAAAGTTCGTGAAGGTTCCAGAGAACGGATTCAGGTATTTGAAGGGGTAGTTATTAAACGCAGGGGGACTCTTGTCAGTGAAACGTTTACTGTTCGTAAGATTTCTTACGGAGTGGGCGTGGAGCGGACATTCCCAAAGAACACACCGAAGATCGACAAGATCGAGGTAATGCGTCGTGGTAAAGTTCGGCGCGCTAAGCTTTATTATCTTCGAAACCTGCGAGGAAAAGCTGCAAGGATTAAGGAGATCAGATAAGTACGGTATTACTTTTTGCGGGAACTTGGTTATCCAGGTTCCCGTTTGTTTGTTAGACATATTGTGCGGAGGTCATGAGTTGAGTATTCAATGGTACCCTGGACACATGGCAAAAGCAGCACGAGAGGTGACAGAAAGCTTAAAAATAGTGGATGTCATCATAGAAGTGCTTGATTCAAGGCTACCAGAATCTAGTCGTAACCCGATGATGGCAACTAAATTACAGAATAAGCCGACTGTGCTAGCACTGGCCAAGGCAGACATGGCTGACCCCGTGATTACAGAACGTTTTGTGCGGGAATATAATCGACGTCCTGATATGCAAGCAGTGGCCATTGATAGTTTGCATGGCGGTGGAATTAAAGAACTGATTAGTTCAGCGACGGCGTTAGCTCAGCCGAAATTGCAAAAATTGGCGGCCAAAGGCATACGCAGAGACACAGTTCGCGCACTGGTGATAGGTATTCCAAATGCGGGAAAGTCGACATTAATCAATCGTTTAGCAAAAAGAAATGCAGTAAAAACTGGGGATAAACCAGGAGTGACTCGACAAAAACAGTGGATAAGAGTGGGCAAATCATTTGAACTTTTGGATACGCCAGGGATTTTGTGGCCGAAGTTTGAAGATCGCAACGTGGCACTTCGATTGGCTTGGTCCGGAGCCATTGCACAAACTTTGTTGCCATTAGAAGAACTAGCGCAAGAGTTAATTGAATGGTTACGAATCGCTTATCCGGAACAATTACAGGAGCGGTACCGTTTTATTGATCTAAAAGGTAATGCTGATCAGCTTTTTGCACACATTGCAGTTGAGCGTGGTGCGCTTCTTCCAGGTGGATTGCCAGATCTCCATCAGGGGGCGGAAAAATTGCTGCGTGATGTACAAACGGGAAAACTTGGTCGAATTAGCTTTGATCGCTTAGAATAACGATATGGGCAAATGTAGAGGTGTAAAATGAGCACGAAAAAGGCGGAGAATTTTCAGCGGGTTTGGGAATTTGATCAACTTCTTCGTCAGGAATGTGGCTCATTGCTTTGCGGTGTAGACGAGGCAGGGAGAGGCCCGCTTGCAGGACCTGTTGTTGCGGCAGCGGTAATTTTTCCAGAGACGGTAGAACCAGGCGACTTTTTTGACTCCAAACAACTTTCTAAAAATGCTCGTGAAAAAGCGTATGCTGTTGCCTTGGAACAAGCTGTTGACATAGGCGTAGGGATTGTTGACCATCATTTTATTGATCAGTACAATATACTTAAGGCGACGCTTTTGGCCATGCAACAGGCAGTCAATGAATTAAAGCATTCTCCCAATATCGTGATTGTTGATGGGGCAGCTATCCCAGAATTGCAATATCATCAACGCAAAATTAATCATGGAGATTCTTTGAGTCAGTCAATCGGTGCAGCGTCCATAATTGCTAAAGTGACGCGTGATCGGCTCATGCAAAAGTATGATGAATGGTATCCTGAGTATGGCTTTGTTCGGCACATGGGCTATGGTACCAAGGAGCACATGCTGGCGCTTAGTAAATATGGTCCATCTCCCATTCACAGGGTGTCTTTTGCGCCAATTAAAGGTATGGTGGTAATGCATGGTAACAGTCCATCTAAGATGGTCGATGTACGAAAAGATTGGGGGCAAATTGGGGAGAATTTTGCCGTTCATTATTTGGAGAATCTAGGTTATCGTTGTATCGAACGGAATTGGAGGGTGAGGCTTGGCGAAGTAGATGCCATCATGCAAGATGGTGAGTCTTTAGTTTTCGTGGAAGTGCGTTCCCGTCATAGTGAATTTGCAGCATTGTCTTTTCAATTGACAGCGGAATCAATTGGGAAAAATAAGCGTCGACGTTTACGGATGTTAGCGCAATGGTATGAACAACATCATGTCTCTGTAGACATTAAAAATATGCGTGTAGATGTAGTGCTTGTTCATTTGCCGACGAATCAGGGAGAACCACAATTGGTTCATTACCCTGGGGTGTTATAGACGGAACTTTTACATATGTGATGATAGAAAGGATGTACGCTGGTGAATTGGGTCTCGTGGGTAATGCTGGCTGTCGGTTTGATCGTAGGTATAATTGGCGGATTTGCAATTGGTGTATGGTATTTGCGTAAAAGTGTGACAAATATGCAAATGGATGATAAAGAGATCATGCAGACTGCAAAACGCATGGGTATGAATTTATCACCAAGGCAATTGCAAATGGTAAAGCAACAAATGAAAAAAAGTGATGCAACAAATAAAAACAATCCGCCCCCAGCTACTGGGTTAGGCAAATTAGGGAAATTAGTTAATTTCGGAAAGAAAAAAGAAGTTAAAAAAGCAACGCCAACAACGGGAAAGAAAAGATGAGACGTATGTTGCAATCAGTTTGTCCTATTATCTGTTTGCAACATGCGGTATTGCATGGCTTCTAACAGATGTTCTTTTTTAATCCACTCCGATTGATCTATGTCAGCGATCGTGCGCGCGATGCGAGATAGCTTGTCCGCACCTCTCATTGATAGATGATTTGATTCGGCAAACCTGATAAATATGTCAACTGTGTGGTCATTCATTTCTAATTGGTGAATGGATATTCCATCCTTTTTTAATTCTTGATGTTCATTGGCACGAGCTAATGCGTACGTTTTCGACTTTAGTACTCGCTCGCGTATGATTGTTGAGGAGTCTTCCGTTGGGCTGGGCGATTCCCATATCTTTCTTAAAGGGACGCCATCTACCCACACAGAAAGGTCAATTCGGTCTAAGATTGGACCTGATAGTTTTCTTTGATACATTTCTATGTTTTGTGCGCTGCAAGTACAGGGATGTGTGTTGGAACCATAATAACCACATGGGCATGGGTTCATGGCCGCGACGAGTTGAAATTGACTGGGAAAAGAATAACTGTATAGGGAACGACTAATCGTAATTTCACCAATTGATAAAGGTTGCCGCAACCCTTCAATCGCAGCACGCGAAAATTCAGGAAATTCGTCTAAGAAGAGAACGCCTTGATGGGCTAGGCTGACTTCTCCAGGGCGTGGCGTCGAACCACCTCCTAGTAGTCCGCTGGTACTGATAGTATGATGTGGTGAACGATAGGGACGTTCGTTTTCTGGCGGATAGGGTAGTCCTGCTACACTGTAAATTTTTTTTACTTGTGCTTTTTCTGTTGCATCAAGTGGAGGAAGAATGGTAGGTAGTCTTTCTGCGAGCATTGTTTTTCCAGCTCCAGGTGTACCGTACATGATAAGATGATGGTGGCCGGTCGCGGCTATTTCAAGTACTCTTTTTACATTTTCTTGCCCAAATACTTCGCTGTAATTTTTTCGAAATGAAGTAATTATAGTGATTTTTTTTGGATGCTCTCTCGTAGGAATTAGTTTTCCACTTAATATGGATATGGTCTGAGAGAGATTTTCTACCATGTGAATGCGTTGATAGAATGGCAATTCATCGCTCTGTTCATCACTATCTGGTACGATAATTATGGGGTGCGGCATATCAAGGGCAAAACTGAGTGCTGCATACAGACCGCGAAATGTTCTAACAGCGCCATCTAGAGCCAATTCTCCAAGTAGTACAGCTCTGTTAGTGACGGGTAAAATTTGTTCTGATGATACTAGAATGGCGATGGCAATCGGTAGATCTAGGCCACTTCCTTCCTTGCGAAAGTCAGCAGGAGTTAAGTTGATGGTGATGCGTGAGCGTGGCCATACATAACCACTATTTAAAATTGCGGAGCGCACTCTTTCCTTTGCTTCTCTAATGGCAGAGGCAGGCAAGCCGACAATTTCAAAGGAAGGGAGGCCTGTTTGAATATCAGCTTCCACCCCCACTTGGATTCCGTGTAATCCAAAGAGTGAAACACTGGAAACTGTAGCAAACACTATTTCCACCTCCTTAGGACGAAAAAAAACCACCAAGTGGCGGTTTTTTTCGCGGTATATCATTTGGCCGCCACACCTGAAATTATAGCGGTCTGGATAACTAGCTGTCGATAATGTTTAGGATTGTTCCTGAAGTTGATGTTGTTGGGATAGTATCTCATGTAACTTAAAGAGACTAGATTTGACTTCTTCAATCCACGCGTTATCACCAATTTGCGAAGCAAAGTTCCAGACATCCAATAAATGATTAATTTGCTCATCTGCGATGAGTAAAGTGAATGCTTCATTTGGCTCTGGGTACTCTTGAATAATCATGTCAATGATTGAACGATCCACGACATCATACAATGATGCTTGTTTGACACCATCTGTGTCACAAAAATGTGTATACATCACGACATCAATCTCAACAGCTGGGGCGATTGTCAATTGTCCACATGTCCGACAATATAGGAAAGGAACATCTGTTAATGTTGCACCACCATCTGTGTATAGAGTCGCAATTCGTGCCGACATTGTTGAGCCGCAACAAAAGTCCATTTGAATCCCTCCCTTATTTGTTTGTATTATAACAATAAAAATTGAAAATTCAATCTTTAACTTTGGATTTTTTAAAATTTTTGGTCTATGAATAATGATTTTAGTTTTATCTGACGAGACAGAGTGTTGCAGAATGAAAATGAGGTTGAATTCCCATGCGGAGTAGTCTATCTTTATACAGGGAACACTTCGGTCAGATTTAGAATGTTACTGATTGATGTTGGGAGGAAATCACATGAACATACATGAATATCAGGCCAAGGCAGTACTGCGCCAATATGGAGTGGCAGTTCCTGATGGTGAAGTTGCATTTACTGCCGATGAAGCGGTTCAGATTGCGAATCGTTTTGGTGGTAAGGCGGTCGTTAAGGCGCAGATTCACGCTGGCGGGCGTGGTAAAGCTGGCGGTGTGAAATTAGCACGCAGTGTGGATGAGGTGAAAAACCATTCCACAGAGCTTTTGGGTAAGGTGCTTGTCACTCATCAAACTGGCGCTGAAGGGAAACTTGTCAAGCGTCTGTTAATTGAGGCGCTGACGGATATTAAAAAAGAGTACTACATCGGTTTGGTTTTGGATCGCAGCATTGGACGCGTGGTCATGATGGCCTCTGCGGAAGGTGGCATGGAAATTGAAGAGGTTGCCGCCAAATCGCCTGAGAAAATTTTCCGCGAGTCCATCGATCCTGTCATCGGCCTGCAAGCATTTCAGGCAAGGAAATTGGCATTTTCCATTGGTATACCCAATGAACTAGTGAACAAGGCCGTCAAATTTATGATAGGTTTGTATCAGGTGTTTGTTGATAAGGATTGTTCGATAGCCGAAATCAATCCACTTGTGGTCACAGCTGACGGCAACGTGATGGCGCTAGACGCTAAATTGAATTTTGACGATAATGCGCTATTTAGGCATAAAGACATTCAAGAATTGCGCGATTTGGACGAGGAAGATCCGCGTGAAGTGGAGGCGTCCAAATATGAACTAAGTTACATTGCGCTCACCGGTAATATTGGGTGCATGGTGAATGGCGCAGGTTTGGCGATGGCGACGATGGACACGATCAAGTTTTATGGTGGGGATCCTGCCAATTTCCTTGATGTTGGCGGAGGTGCTACAGAAGAAAAAGTGACGGAAGCCTTTAAGATCATTTTGGCAGATGACGGCGTAAAAGGCATTCTTGTCAATATTTTTGGTGGCATCATGAAGTGCGATGTCATCGCTAATGGTGTAGTGGCAGCAGCACGTCAGATCGGCTTGGATAGGCCTCTGGTGGTTCGTCTAGAGGGTACAAATGTTGATTTAGGAAAGAACATCCTGAATGCATCCGGATTGGCGATTGAAGCTGCTGATTCTCTGGCAGAAGCGGCACAAAAGATCATTCAATTAGTCGGCTAGGGGGTTTAGATCGTGAGTATTCTTGTTAATGCGAATACAAGGGTAATAACTCAGGGTATTACTGGTTCTGCAGGGTTATTTCACACAAAACAAGCCATTGCATATGGAACAAAAATGGTTGGTGGAACAACACCTGGCAAGGGTGGTACAACAATCGAAGGAGTTCCTGTGTTTAACACTGTCGAACAGGCTGTTACATCGACTGGGGCAAATGCATCTGTCATTTATGTTCCGCCTGCTTTTGCGGCGGATGCTATTTTTGAAGCAGTGGATGCAGGTATTGAGTTAATTGTGTGTATTACTGAAGGAATTCCTATTTTTGATATGGTCAATGTAAAACGTTATCTGGAAGGTAAAAATTCCCGTTTGATTGGTCCTAACTGTCCTGGTGTGATTACACCTGATGAATGTAAAATCGGTATTATGCCAGGATACATTCACAAGCGCGGCCACGTCGGTGTGATTAGTCGCAGTGGGACATTAACGTACGAAGCGGTGCACCAATTAACCCAACTAGGCATTGGTCAATCGACAGCAGTGGGTATCGGTGGAGATCCGGTGAACGGGACTAATTTTGTCGATATGTTAACATTGTTTAACAATGATCCCGAAACTGAGGCAGTCATTATGATCGGTGAGATTGGCGGTACCGCTGAGGAAGATGCTGCCCAATATATTAAGGATCATATGAAAAAACCGGTCGTCGGTTTTATTGCAGGACGTAGTGCCCCTGAAGGAAAGCGCATGGGACATGCAGGTGCGATCATTTCTGGAGGGAAAGGAACGGCTGACGAAAAAGTAGCAGCAATGGAATCAGCTGGTATGCGTGTAGCAAATACGCCTTCCGAAATGGGTTCTACATTGGTAAAAGCACTGGAAGAACATCAATTGTTAGAGAAGTGCAGAAGTTAACTTAACGCTTTGATTGATTGCTAACCGGCCTGAAATATTCAGGCCGGTTTACTATTGTCTCAGATCTTCATCAAAAAGAGTGGTTCCATTATCAATCGTGTGTCACACTTAGTCTATCTTACAAGATGAGGATGGACCCTACATGCATAATCAGCAACTTGCGCTTTGGATAGCTCTGTTGTCGATACCAGGAGTGGGCTTACTAACTGCGAATCGATTATTTTCAAGAGTGCAAAATTGGGATGTTGCTCAACATTTGACGGTTAGTGACTGGATGAATTGGAAGCTATCTGAAATCCTAGCACAAAAGATTGTCACTGATCTCAAGCATGAATGTGCGTGGCAACAAATTGAAACCATGAGTAAACAGAAAATTGGCACCGTGATGATACAAGATCAGGATTATCCCGCGCTATTAAGAAACATTTATGTTCCTCCCATCGCCTTGTTTTATGTTGGTGAGCGTCCACTTTTTAATACAGGGGTGGCCATTGTGGGTACTCGCAACGCTACTTCTTATGGTAAAAAAGTTGCATTTGACTTAGCTGCCTTTCTCTCTCCTCACCCTATCGCTGTGATTTCTGGTTTGGCTTATGGTATTGATGCCTCGGCACATCAGGGTACGCTAGCAAATCATGGGTACACAATAGCTGTACTAGGTTCAGGAGTTAATCAGATTTATCCTAAAGGTAATCATAAGCTTGCTAATGACATTCTGTTAAATGGGGGTACGATTTTAAGCGAATTTTTACCGGATATACCACCTCACAAAGCTTATTTTCCGATGAGAAATCGGATCATTAGTGGGCTATCTAAAGCTGTTGTGGTGGTTGAAGCTGGTAAACAAAGTGGCGCTTTAATTACTGCAGGCCACGCTGTTATAGAAAACCGTGAGGTGTATGCAGTGCCTGGATCGATTTATAGCGCTGTATCACAGGGCACACATGAACTGTTAACGGAGGGTGCAATCCCGTTATTTTCTTTTCATCATCTGCTGGAGGATTTGAATATAGATAATGCGGAAGATCAATCCACTGTGATTCAGGTAGTAAGGGATAAGATTGAGGAGAAAATTTGTTCTGAATTAGCACTTGGAGTGAGATCTTTATTGGATTTACATACTATATTGGGAAATGTGAATATGTTTGATTTGGGATTGCGCTTAGGGGAGATGGAATTGGCGGGAAAGTTGCGCCGGCAATCAGATGGACGGTATGTTCTAATATAATTTGCATTAATTCTCTACACAGTGCTATTATTTGGTGAACCCGCGAGAGTCAAGGAGGGTCTAAGTGGCGGATTATCTTGTGATAGTGGAATCGCCAGCAAAAGCAAAAACAATAGCGAAATACTTGGGCAGCAAATATGTAGTGAAAGCATCCATGGGTCATGTGAGAGATTTGCCTAAAAGTCAATTGGGTGTAGACGTTGAACATGAATTTGAACCTAAATATATTACTATTCGCGGTAAAGGTGATATTTTAAAAGAACTAAAGGATTCTAGTAAAAAAGTGAAAGCGGTTTATTTGGCAGCTGACCCTGA
>JAJZCJ010000057.1 GCA_021846145.1 Bacillota bacterium | reverse complement strand
CATCGTGCCCACCGACGTGTGCACTGCGAGTATCACACCAATCGCTGCACTCGCGTAAGAAATCTCCTCGATAGCTAGCATATAGGACATATAGTCCGCCCCTACACCCCCGTATTCCTCGGGAATCGGTAGACCAAGCAGGCCAAGATCCGCCATCTTTTTTAAGATCGCTCGCGGAAACTCGTCCGTATCATCAATGATCGCAGCTCTAGGGGCAATTTCTTTTTTTGTAAAATCACGCACCAGCTTGCGCATGGCAATTTGCTCTGCGGTCAGACGCAGATTCACGACAAGAACCCCCCACCAATCAGGCGTATTGGTAAAATCCGCGTCCTGATTTTTTCCCCAAATAACCTGCTTCCACGTACTTGCGAAGCAAGGGACAGGGGCGGTATTTAGAATCGCCAAAGCCTTCAAATAACACTTCCATAATATACAAACAAGTGTCAAGGCCAATAAAATCTGCGAGTTGCAGTGGCCCCATCGGGTGACTCATCCCGAGCTTCATGATCTCGTCAATCGCCTCAGGTTCCGCCACGCCTTCGTACAAGCAGAAAATAGCCTCATTGATCATCGGCATAAGCACGCGATTGGAGATAAATCCTGGGAAGTCCCTGACGGCAATTGGTGTCTTGCCCATGTCTTTTGCTAATTTTTCGATCGCCTGATAAGTGTCGTCAGAAGTTTGCAGCCCACGGATCATTTCCACTAACTTCATCATTGGCACGGGATTCATAAAATGCATTCCCACCACTTGTTCGGGACGGCTTGTCACAGCTGCAAGTTCTGTAATTGAGAGCGACGAGGTATTACTTGCCAACAACACATGAGCAGGAGCTAATTGATCTAACTTGCGGAAAATTTCTTTTTTGATTTCCATTTTTTCGACGGCGGCCTCAATCACGACATCGACTTCCTTGGCACTCTCGATTGCCGTAGTCGGCGTGATACGCGCCATCACTTCCGCTACACCCTCAGGTGTCATCGTCGCTTTTTTCACAAATCGCTCCAGACTACTGCGAATAGCCTTAATTCCTCTGGTCGTAAATGCTTCTTGTACATCTTGTAAAATTACTGAAAACCCAGCTTGGGCGGCCACTTGAGCAATGCCGCTACCCATTTGTCCTGCACCGATAATCATGATTTTCGTATCCATTTTTTTCACGAGTCCTTTCTAGGCACTTCGATCAACACCGCATCACCTTGTGCCGCTCCACTACAAATTGCCGCCACGCCAAGCCCCCCGCCACGGCGCTGCAGCTCATAAATCAACGTCATCAAAATCCGCGCGCCACTGGCACCAATCGGATGACCAAAAGCTACCGCGCCGCCATTGACATTGACGATCTCCGGTACCATCCCGATCATTTGCATGCTGGTGAGTGCCACGGCGGCAAACGCTTCGTTAATTTCAAATAACGCGATGTCTTTGACGTTCACTCCTGTTTTTTGAAACAATTTTTGCATGGCAAGTGCAGGGGTAGTGGCAATATACCTCGCTTCAGCTCCCGCTTCTGCATGTCCGTGCAAGATCGCCAAAATCTCGCGACCTTCCTTTTTTGCTCGTTCTTCGCTCATGATCACAAGCGCCCCCGCACCGTCGTTCACCCCAGGTGCGTTTCCTGCAGTGACCGTCCCCTCGGGATCAAAAACCGGCGCTAACGTAGCCAATTTATCTAAGTTGGTATCGCCGCGTGGCGCTTCATCCTGTGCCACGACCACTTCGCCTTTTTTCGTCTTCACGGTAATTGGTACAATTTCTTGCGCTAATCGTCCCGCTTCCATGGCGGCCAGCGCACGTTGATGAGAACGAAGCGCCCATTCATCTTGTGCCACGCGGCTGATACCATACTCTTTTGCCACCGATGAGCCGTGAACAGCCATATGTACCCCATGAAAAGAACATGTTAATCCATCGTGCAGCATCAGATCTTGCACGTTGCTATCTCCCATGCGCAGTCCAAAGCGCGCACCGGAAATGGCATAGGGAGCGTTGGACATGCTCTCCATGCCTCCCGCCACCGCCACTTCGATATCACCCGCGCGAATCATCTGATCCGCCATGGTGACAGCACGCAGTCCTGAGGCACACACTTTATTGATCGTCTCTGTCGGCGTTTCCCAAGGAATATCCGCAATTCGCGCCGCTTGACGCGACGGTACTTGCCCGGCACCCGCCTGCAGTACCATACCCATGATCACTTCATCCACCGCTTGCGCAGAAAGTTGTGCACGATCTAGCGCCGCTTTAATGACTGCCCCGCCTAAATCTATAGCTTTCAAACTCGATAACGCACCGCCAAACTTTCCAAACGGTGTGCGCGCTGCACTAACAATGACACTTTTCACGGCTTTTCACCCCGTTTCGCCTAGTCGACCGAGCGTTCAGTCTAGTGTCTTCAGGTTATCACATTTTTCTATTTTAATAAACCGTGATCAGATCGCTTGCAAAAGTAATTCCGCTATATCGTAGGTTGCGATGTCATCCTCCACGCCTTTTGCCTTCGTGCCATCAATCAGCATCGTCATGCAATACGGACATGCAGTAGCAATCGTTGTCACCCCTGTGGATAACGCCTGTTCCGTGCGCAACTCGTTGATCCGCTTGGTACCTGTTTCTTCCTTGAACATCGAGCCGCCGCCAGCACCGCAACACATACTTTTATTCTTACTGCGATCCATTTCCACTACCTGAATTCCTGGAATGTGCTCAAGAATATAACGTGGCGCGTCGTAAATACCATTGTACCGCCCCAGATAACAGGAATCGTGATACGTCACCGAACGCTCTACGGACTTCGTCGGCTTGATTTTACCTTCATCAATTAGCCTCGCCAACAATTCCGTATGATGAATCACTTCTGCCTCGAGTCCAAAATCGGGGTACTCTTTCTTGAAATTATTAAACGCGTGAGGATCAGTCGTGATGATTTTTGTCACTCCATACGCCTTAAACAACTCCATATTGCGTTCCACTAACTCTTGATAGAGAAATTCATTCCCTAATCGTCGAGCCGTATCCCCGTCGCTCTCTTCCTCCGTGCCAAGCACCGCGAAATTAATGCCCGCTTGGTTTAACAGTTGCACAAAAGAGCGCGCAATTTTTTGATTGCGTACGTCAAAAGAGGCGGCAGCCCCTACATAGTACAGGTAATCAACTTTACCCTCCACCTCTGCCATCGTGCGAACATCAAGACCTTCCGCCCATTCCATACGAGCAGAACGCGGGCGTCCCCATTCATTAGATTGGCGTTCCAGATTAGTGAACGCGCGATTCACTTCGCCAGATGCCTTACCCTCGGTCAACACGAGATTGCGGCGCATATCGATAATCAGGCTGACATGCTCATTAAATACAGGACACGCTTCCTCACATGCGCGACACGTGGTACACGCCCAAATCTCATCCTCCGTGTACACTTCCCCAATCAGCGATGGCAGTTCAATCTCTTCCATGCCTTCTGCGCCTGCTGCCATCGCCAACTTTTGCTGTTTGACGAGACTCGGCCCAACGTCCACGAGTTGTTCTTTCATCTTCAAAATCAGGTATTTAGGAGACAGGTCTTTGCCCGTCAACGTAGCAGGACAGCTAACATGGCAGCGCCCACACTCCGTACAAGCATACCCATCTAACAGTTGTTTCCAAGTGAATTGTGTAATCTTAGCAACGCCAAACTCCTCAACCGTCTCGTCCGATAGGTCAAGTGTCTTAATTTTACCTACTGGTCCCAAATTGCGATAATAAGAATTGACCATTGCGGCGATCATATGCAGATGTTTCGAGCGCGGAATAATCACTAAAAATCCAAAAATAGCGAGGGTGTGCATCCAGAACAGCACCTGAATCCAAGCGCCCGCCACAGCTGGGCTAACGCCTTGGAAAAAGTGGCCGAACATATTGGACATCGGTGCCGCCATGCCTGGCATCACACCTATACGCGCCGCATCTAATCCACCGATTAGGAAAATGGATGTCACGATGACAAAAATCAAGAAGAGTATAAAGCCCGCTTCAAAGGTAGGTTCAATGCGCATCGGACGCCAGATATAGCGGCGAATCAATCCCACCACTACAGCGATCATCACAAATACCGCAGACCACTCTTGCAAAAACGTGAACCAAGGGGCAGTAAACCCTGGAATATGCGCGCCACTGACGCCAAAATAAAAAAAGTCCAATTCACCAAACGCCAAGATAATAAAACCCCAAAATATAAAGAAGTGACCAATACCCGCAGGTTCTGCGAGCACCTTTGCCTGTCCGAGCACATACTTTAAGAAGCTCTGGACACGCTGGCTTTTTGGTTCACTGCGATCTTCGTGCTGACCGAGTCGCAGGTACTGATAACGACTATACACACCGATGAAAAATCCATACAACGCCGCGATCGCCAAAATTGGAAAAGCGATAAGATTTAACACACTCACGCGGTTTTCACTCCCTTAAGATGATATGGCACTCATATATCTTACCACTGAATATCATATCATCAACAACACTGAGTGACTAGCCATTCATTATTCATTTCCTGCTAACTTTCTTTTCACCATCTCATGCACAACAAACGAGGCAACGTCCGGAGCCAATGTCCCCGCACCAAATCCAGCATCATACCCCAGTTCAAGCGCCACTTCATGATTCAGCCGCGGCCCCCCGCAGATCACGATCATCTGTTGACGAAGTCCCTGTGCTTCAAGCATATCTACCAATTCCGTTAGGTTGGGTAGGTGCACATCTTTTTGCGTGACGACTTGAGACACGAGAATCGCATCCGCGTGCACTTCTTGCGCCCGCGCAATCAGCGCTTCATTGCTCACTTGACTACCCATATTATACGCATCTACCTCAGGATAGCGTTCAAGGCCATATTCTCCCGCATATCCTTTCATATTCATGATCGCGTCAATGCCGACGGTGTGCGCGTCCGTGCCTGTGCAAGCGCCAACGATCACCACTTTGCGCCCAATGTGCTCCTTTATAAACTGATTAATTTCATAAAAATCCAACACTGGGCTCTCCACTTTAGGCACCTTAATAGACGTAAAATCGATGTCGTGCGTCGACTTCGCGTAGACCACGAAAAAGGACATGGCTTCTCCTAGATCAGCACCATGCACCACTTGCGGCTCAAGTAGTCCCAGCTTTGCCACGTATTGACGCGCAGTTTCCTTTGCCTCTTCGCCAAACGGCACGGGTAGGGAAAAGCTTAGTTGCATCGCTCCGTCATTCCAAGTATCTCCATAAGGACGCACATGTTTTAAGTCGTTCATTGTGCTCCCACCTCCCGTGCTACCGTATCCAGTCCTAAACGATGACGAAGTTCCCCTTCAATCGGGTTAAAATAATCAGGAGCGCGAAGCACCACACCGCCTCTGCCTTTTCCCCCTTCAGATGTGCGTTTAACGTCCGCAAACATGCCCTCCGCGATCGATTGGAACAGTCCTTTATCCACAATTTTCTCCAATAATTCCGCCGCTTCTTGCAACACTTGATGAGCGCGCTTGACCATCCGCCCATCTTTTTTAAATTCTACTTCTTCTTGCAGGTGACGCGCATTGTTAAAAATGTACCTCGCCGCCTCAATGGCCAGTTGGCGTTCATGGATGTGTGGAGTGTGAATGGCCTCCGTCATCATCCCTAGCAATTGAATGCCTTGCCCTGTCGCTACACCGATGAGGTTAAATAACGCATCTTGTACATGACCGCGAAAGATATTGCCTGTCATGTGTTTGGTCGGCGGCATGTACTTAAGTGGCGCATTCGGGAAAATTTCGCGTGCCATCTGCGCCTGTGCCCACTCCCACAAGAAACCATCTTCAAGATCCGGATTCATTTCAAATGCGTGCCCCAGTCCCATTTGTGCTTCAGGCAACCCCGCACGCATGGCCAGTTGTTCATTGATCAGTTGGGAAGCGAGTACCGTGTGCGCGGCCTCCACTGCATCTGCCGTTGTCAAGTAGTTATCTTCCCCTGTGTTAATGATGATCCCTGCATACGCGTTGATCATTCTGCTAAAGTTTTGATCAATCAAGGTGCGCTGCATGTTGATATCGCGAAAAAGAATGCCGTACAGCGCATCATTGAGCATCACGTCCAATCGCTCTAGCGCGCCCATCGCCGCAATTTCCGGCATACAAAGTCCGGACGCATAATTGCACAGACGGATATACCGTCCTTCTTCTTTCCCTACTTCGTCCAAGGCTGCCCGCATGATCTTGAAATTTTCCTGCGTCGCGTAGGTGCCACCGAAACCTTCTGTCGTCGGCCCATATGGCACGTAATCAAGCAGGCTTTGCCCGGTTGTTCGGATCACCGCAATAATGTCAGCCCCTTGGCGTGCAGCCGCTTTGGCCTGCGTAATGTCTTCGTAAATGTTACCTGTGGCAACAATCACATAGACATAAGGTTGCATGCCCTCACCTAATTGTTGCAGTTGCAAATTTCGCGTTTCACGACTTTGCAAAATCCGATCAAGTGCGATGTTTGCCTCACGTTGTCCTCTTTCGCGGATAGAAGCCATTGAAACTTGCGGCAATGCCAACAAATCCAGTGCACCTGAGACCACTTGTTCCCCTAGTTCCTGAATGCTGGCACCTGTCTGGATCATTGCATTCAACACATAAGTAGTCACACCTTGAGCCAATTTGCCATGGCTCACTACCTGATCCACTAGAACGTTTGCCAGTGGAATCCCTTCCTCATCTACCCCATCCAGACCGAACAAACGCAACACCGTGCGTTCCACCGCCACTGTCGTTTTATCCACAATAAATCCCATGACATCGTCTGCAATTTGACCTGCAAGTGTCCGTGCCTGCGCTATTTTTTCATTATCAAGTCCTAATTTACTCTGCATCTTCAGTCACCTCTTTGCTTTCTCATCCAGCAAGTTTGCCGCCCTTGCCAGCAGTGATTCCGGTAATCCCAACAACTTAGCAATCATCAGTCCCTGTCGTGGCACTTCACCACTGTCCACTTCAATGATGTGATAATCCATCACTGCGTTCAACCGTTCGATCCACGCATCTGGTGGCAACTGACGAGTCCCCTCCATGGTGAGGGCATCTTCGCGAATACCTGCCACCCGCAGATATTGCACACCCACTTGATCTGGCAGACTATAGTGGGTCGCCAGCACATATTGACCATCGCGTTTGCCTTGCAACGCTTCAATTAACGCGGTAATAATCGCCTGCCCCTCGGCGGGATTCGTGTGACGTCCGATTTCATCGAAACAAATGAACCCGCCAACAATCTCCAACGCTTCTTTGCACTTGACCATTTCAGCACCGAAAGAGGACAGGCCGCTGGCAAGTGACTGCGCGTCCCCACCGACATAACGTAACGCCTGAAAAAGCGGCGCAGTAAACCCAATGGCTGGCACCGGATACCCCATCTGATGGCACGCTTGCAACAACAACCACGTTTTTTGCGCGGCTGTCTTCCCACCCATATTAGGTCCTGTTAGAATCGCGACTGACGCACGCAAATTCACATCTACTGGCACCCATTCGGGCATGTCTGGCTGTCTGCCCGCTTGCACCTGCACCATCGTTCCCAACGTGGACCACGCGTATTCCCCAGTTCTCGCCATCTGCACCCTGGCAAGCAGTTCATCGAGTCGTCCCACACTAGCGATAGCCACGTCCAAATGCCTCGCGTAAGGGCGCACAAGTTCTGAGAGTATCGCAAACAATCGCGCCTCTTGTTGCCCCAATTGTTCAGCATCAGTTTGCTCTTGACTCTGAAAAACGCGCACCTCACTTGGCCAAATCGGATCAAACACCACATCAAAAGGAGTTTGCAACCGCAAGCGAAGCCGTTCATCACACTTTGCCTGCGCTACTTTTGCCTGATCATCCAACGCGAACACCAACGTTTGATCACGCCGCAATGTCATGCGAAAATCCTGCCCTACGACCTGCAAAAACCGGCGTTCAGCATTCAGGCGCTGTGCCCGCGTTTGTTGATAGTCATGCAACGCCTGATCATACTCTGCGTCATTTAGATCATTCAGGCTAAAATCCCTCGATAATTCACCTGTGTGAGCAGAAAGTTGTTGGGCAATTTCCGCCATTCCAGTGATCAGCCACCAAGAAAAAAACATCTTGCCTTGCGCCAACGCACGATCTAATGTCAGCACCTGAACGACAAACCGCTTTAACGCCACCACCTGTTCCATTGGCAAGCTAGCCCCATGCATTAACAACGCAGGCACACTGCGCACATCTGACATATCACTCAATTCTTCCGTTAGCCTCGAAAACACGGTAGCATGCCCCAGCGGCTGTCCGATTCCGTTAAAAAGCCGCAAGGCATCCTCGTGGTTGGCCTGCCATGCTACTTCATCCCCACGTTCAAAGGGCAGACGAGCAAGTTTATGCAGTTGCCCGTATACACTAAGCGGATGAAGGGCTTTTCTGACTTTCTCAAACCCAATTTGAGTTTCCGTCCACTCATCCATCCATTGCATCGGCCGTCTCCTGATCCATCACGTCCCACACGGGGACAGTCAATTTGGCTTTCATTGTAGCAAGCAACATATGCCGATCCAAAATTTCCCCAAAAGGAGAGACAGGATTAATGGCGACACCAAGTAGTGGCAAGCGAGCGAGCACTTGCAATTGATGACCTGCCCGCAAAAACGCTCGCCACACTTCACGAGACACAAACAGACAGGTAGGATCGCGGCTAATCAGCAAAAGCGGGGCTGCGCCACCCAACCATTTGCCAATGCTCGCATCCGTAATCGCCCCACCGTCATATACCACACGCTCCTGTCCCTCTGCCCCTATTTTCTCGACAATGCCATACGGATCATGAAGTTCATTCGTCCATGCCACGACGTCACTGGCAGCAAGCGGCACAGTCAACCTGCGCACCGCGTCCACTGTTTCGCGCACCACTTGTTCTACCCCACCTACAGCCGCACCTGATGCCAATATGACTCCGTCTGCCACTTGCGGAGACACTGCGATCATGCGAGCAAGCGCGCCGTCAAAGAGCACATGATCTGCTCCTAATTGACGAAAACGCTTGCGCAGTACCAACAAATGTGCCAGTTGACGCACGCCAGCTAATTCAATCGTGCCCTCCGCCAAGGTTTGCCCGATCCACACCTCGCCAAGCGGCGAGGAAATGCCCACCGGCTCTAACCACCTGACTGGCGCGTGATCGTGGCGATGTACCCGGATGGCCGTAGCAAAAAGTGTACCTTCTGGCACTAGGATCGCAGGCTTTGGCACGCCAATCAGGCTGTCGGCACGTTCACCGTCCAGCCCAATACTCGCCACACCCAAGTTTCTTCCCTCTGCTCCCGCATCGGCAATCAAACGTCCCAACACAGTAGTCTTCCCTGCATGTTTGCTAATGCCCACAATTGACACATCACGGACGCCTTGCTCATCAATTTGTTTCCAGAGTGGTGAGTGCGCACTCATTCCGTCAGTTGGTGATGGTGACCCGCCGCGCGATGCAAGCCCTTTGGCTCCAGACTAACCGCTTGGTTGTTTAATAATTTGGCCACCCCAATGGTTTCCTCCGAATGATCATGCGTACACGACGGTGGACACCCTTCATCCACATACGTAGGTTCATGATAGACCGAAATGACACCTTCAAAGTTGCGCAGGATCACCTTGCCATGACCTTGGGAAATTAGGTATTGCGGCATTACCGGAATCTTACCGCCGCCTCCTGGCGCGTCAACGACAAAGGTGGGGATGGCGTATCCTGACGTGTGACCGCGCAGTTGTTCCATAATTTCAATCCCTTTAGATACGGTCGTGCGGAAATGCTCAATCCCTTGCGATAAATCACATTGATAAATATAGTACGGCCGCACACGAGTCTTGACGAGTTGGTGTAAAAGATCTTTCATCACATGTGGGCAATCATTAATCCCGCGCAAAAGCACTGTCTGATTGCCTAGTGGGACACCAGCATCCACCAATTTTTCACATGCTGTCTTCGCTTCCGGCGTCAGTTCATTAGGGTGGTTAAAGTGCGTATTCACCCACACTGGATGATATTTTTTCAATATATTCACCAGATTGTCGGTAATCCGCTGTGGAAATACCACTGGTGCCCTCGTACCGATACGAATAATTTCTACGTGTGGAATAGCGCGCAAACTGGAAATCACATATTCTAAAATGTGGTCATTAACTAGCAATGCGTCGCCACCTGACAGAAGTACGTCGCGTACTTGCGGCGTGCGGCGAATGTAATCGATCGCTGCATCCAACTGTGGTTTTGGGATCGCATGGCCTACTTGACCTGAAAATCGTCGGCGCGTGCAATGCCTACAATACATAGAGCACTGATTGGTAATCAAAAACAGGACGCGGTCTGGATACCGATGAGTGAGCCCAGGCACCGGTGCATCCTCATCTTCTGACAATGGATCTTCCATATCCCATGGTGCACGCGTCATCTCATTGGAAATAGGCACCGCTTGCAACCGAATAGGACACCTTTCATCATCCGGATCCATTTGCATCGCGTAATACGGGGTAATCCGCAGTGGGATAGATTCTTTGACCCGTTGAATGCCTTCGATTTCTTTTTCCGTTAAATTTACCACTTTTGCTAAATCATCTAGCGAATTAACCGTATGCGTCAATTGCCACTTCCAGTCGTTCCACTGCTCATCGGTCACGTCTTTCCATAGCGAAATTTCACGATAATGACGGTGTTTCGCTCCATACCCAATCGCTATTTCATTTTCCATAATACTCATAGTAGAGCCTCCTTCATATAATTATTTCCTTTCAAAAAGCGCCAACAACGCCGCCTCGCTTCGCACCAAATCAAGTGCCAATTGTGCGTGTCCTTTTGCATAACCGTTGCCAATCATCATATCCACATCTTTGCCTACGCCTTCTGCACCGAGCGCCGCAGTAGTAAAACTAGTTGCCATACTAAAGAAATAAACCAATCCACGATCTTTTGTGATCATTATTGACGCAAGTTCCGTGCCAGGAACACTGACGCAGTTTATGGTCAAATCTGCAAGCTCCGTGCCGATGCGCTGCTCATATAGTGTCAGCGTTTTCACTGGATTGCGCGCATCTGCCACGATCACCTCATCCGCATACCCCATAGCACGAATATCTTCCGCTGATTTTTCGGCATATTCCCACGCAATCAGTCGTCCGCTTTTGCCGAGATTTCGGCGCGCCTGTGCCAGCACCAACGTGCCAGCTTTGCCACCAGCGCCTAAAACCACCACTGTTTGTCCTGGCTGCACGAGCCGCGCTGTTTGCGCTGGGGCACCGCAGACATCACAAACGGCCAATGTCACGCGATCCGGCAGGTCGTCTGGCATTTTTACACATAGTCCACTATCAAATAAAATGGCCTGTCCTTCTATCTCTACTTGCGCCGTTGCCAAATCCACTCGTTTGATCTGTTTGATGTGAAGTGGTGTCAAAGATAGCGATACCAAGGTGGCAATGCGATCTCCCACCTTTAGTTCACCGTTTTTCGATGATTGCGGGCCAATTTTTGCTATTCGGCCGATTAACATACCTCCGGAACCTGTTACCGGATTATGATGCTTGCCGCGTTGCGCGACAATTTCTTGCATCCTTTGTGCCACTTTGTGTTCATCCGCTCCGACTTCTTCTTTAATCTGCGCAAAACTCGCGGCATCAATGTTGAGCACATCCACATCGATCAGAATCTCATCTTCACCGCAACTCATCGTATTATCGATTTTCCAAGCCGGTTGCGGCATACTATCAAGCGGTTCGACCACTCGTTGTAACCCATATGGATCAGACATATATATCCTCCTTTGCTCTCGCTGCAAAACGTCTACTGTAAAGTAAAGCAATTTTCATGCCATGGTTAAAAAATAACCCTCAGGAGTCTAGTTTCTCCTGAGGGCTGATTTACTACTTGCTCACCATCAATCCACACATTATTTTTGCGTCTGTTTAGATAGCCACGAGGCGACCTGCGAAATATCCGCCTGTTTAGTCAGTCCTCCGCCTGGGGGCATCACAGATCCACCGGCTGAAATCTTAGCTACAATTTGGCTCTCGTTAAGCCGCGAACCAATGCCAAGCAGCTTGGATCCCACGCTGCCCTCCATATTTTGACCATGACAGCCTGAACAGTTTTGCATAAAAATTTGATATCCAGGCAAATTGGTATCTAAAATCCCATGAACGGATGTTGTCACTGCGACTTGTTGTTGTGCACTAGTGGTAATGTGTGATTTAGCAAAGAAAGTTAAAGCATACCCCGTCCCACCGCCAACAATCAGTACCACCACAATCCCGATACCCCAAATTGCCTTTTTTGAAAGCTTTCTCCCCTCATTTGCCACCGCTTCCTCGGTTATCAGATGGCTATGAGGAGGAATATCTTCCCCCTTTTCCGTTCTAAACTGAGCCACTAATTCACTCAATGTTACTGATTGATGGCTAGTTTCTTGAGAGGTTGCTGCTAGACTTTCCATGACATTTTCAATTTCATCGGTCGTGCTTTTGACTCGACTCGCGCTATCTGCAGTCTCTTTAACCTGAACCGCCACTCCACGCACCCATTCCATGATGCGTGCAGAGTGGCTCACCTCTTCATCAGCCACTTTAGCAATTTTATTGACTTCGCTTGTAGTGTTCTGAACCGCGCCAAGAATTTTGATCAACGCTTTTTCCGATTCACTGGCCATTTCCACGCCAATCTCGACGGCACGCATGCTGTCCTGTGAAGACTTTGCGCTAGCATCTGTGACGGTGAGAATTTCATTGAGGATGGCGCTCACTTGTGAAGATTCTTGTCTAGTTTGCTCAGCTAATTGACGCACCTCTTCTGCTACCACCGCAAAGCCACGACCTGCGTCACCTGCTCTGGCAGCCTCGATGGAAGCGTTTAATGCAAGAAGGTTCGTCTGTTCTGCAATTTCCTGAATGGTGTTCGCAATCGTCTCCACTTGATTGGAATATTGTTTAAGCTCCGTCATGCGTTTTTCTGTTTCTGCTGATTTCACACGTATTTCCTGGATATTTTCAATCGTTCGCTTAAGCGTAGTCTGACCTTGTTTGGCAACCTGCTCTGTCTCCTGTGCATATTGCCTAGCTGATACAGTAAGCGTTTGCGCCGATTGTACCAACTTAGTTAATTCCTCTAAAGCTTGTACGGTTTGTGCAACATCCCGTTCTTCTTCTGCTGTGCTTTTTGCAGTTCTTTGCATCTGTTTTGCAATTTCTGAAATAGAAGCCGCCGTTTCCTCTAAAGAAGAGGCGTTTTCTTCTGAAGCTGAATTCAGTTCTTCTGCACTTTGGCGGATTCCATCTAATAGTTTGCGCAAATGAACCACCATCAGATTGGTGGCTTCCATCGTATCGCCTATTTCATCATGAGAAGTAATAATAAGTTCATCCACACCGATATTTCCAGCGGCAATTTGTTCTGAAACGCGTTTGAGTGTACCCAATGATTTTGCAATCCGCGTAGAGTATATAAAAGCAATAATTAATCCCAATAAGATGACTAAAATAGAGATCGCCCACTGAATGGTATTCGTAGCCGTCTCATACGCACTGACACGAGCACTTAAACTGGTCATTGATTTTTCTTGGCTTTCTTTATAGGAAACGAGGGGCTGCATCAGGTTTTGGTAGGGAACCTCTGTATACTTTTCTTGTGCTAGGCGAATATTATGGTTACCAAGTAATTGAAATGCACTGGCGTTGCCATTTAGATAAGCCGCCCACCGATTGCGAAATTGATTCAACAAATTTGCATCTGTAGAATCTGCAGTCAAATTGTTAAGCTGAATCCATTCTCGATTGATTTTCGCCACATATTGATGATAACCATCAAGCAAAGTAGTGCGTTGGTCAGCAGGTGCCATCAGATACCAAGCACCATCGTCATTCATTTGCCGCACTTCGCTGTCGATGGTCTGGGCAATTAACATTTTTTGATTATTAGTCATCATCTGACTGTACAATGTACTGATTTGCGTTCGAAAGTAACCACTTAATATACTAGATATCAACACCAAAACAAGAATAGCCGAGAAGCTTAACAATAATTTCGCGCGAATTGATAATTTATTCATCGATACAAAGACCCCTTTACACAAGCTTCACTTTGTCTGATTAAAATA
>JAJZCJ010000056.1 GCA_021846145.1 Bacillota bacterium | reverse complement strand
TCACTGTCATGTGCTTAGCGTGTGCTATTTTCACAATAGAAAACAAATCTGACACGATGCCGTGATAGGTGGGGCTGGTAATAATCACGGCAACCGCTTCAGGGTATGCATGCATGGCTGCTTCTATATCAAATGTGCGGACGGAACCAATTAACATCCCCACATAGGTAGGCGTTACCGCGATGACTTTCACTTTTGCAAGTGCCAACGCATGCCAGATGGACTGATGAGCATCGCGCCCGACAATGACGGTGTCCCCCGCCGTGACGACACTCATCACTGCCACCAGATTCCCCACAGTGCTGCCATTTACCAAAAAAAACGTATCATCACTCCCCCAAGCTGCAGAGGCCAAACGTTGAGCTTCCGCGATAACCTCTTGGGGATGGTGAAGATCATCCAACCCGGGCAGTTCTGTCGCATCTAATCTAGCAAGCGACCCTGCATATTTGGCAAAATCAGAATACAATCCACGCCCAGCCTTGTGTCCTGGCACGTGCAATGAGGTCCGTTCCACACTTTGATGTTTTTCGAGCGCTTGTAAAATTGGGGTTTTAATCCATTCGTTTTGTCTATCCATACGCTCAGTATAGCGTACTAAGGAGCGACCTGCTCAATACTAAAATCTAACAAAAGTGTATGCAAACGCTTGACAAAATAGCGGTATTGATCATCTTCCACGTCTGTTCTGACAATTTCACGTTCACAATCATTGCAAATAAAATGATGGAGCAAGTGAATGCCCTGGCTTCGAACTACAATGCAACCACAAATCACACATTCTTTGAATATCTCAGGTTCCATGAAGAGTCTACCCCTTCTTTCTGTCCTTACGAATCTTGTTCAAGCTATCATTTAGTATGACTCGTTCACCAAGATCTTAAACCTATTGCATAGTCTATGTGGTAGGCAATTGTCCCGTGCAGCAAAAAGAAACCACCAAGACGGTGGTTTCACGCTAATTTTGCATTTAAAGAGTACTAGGTGGAAAAACAGGAGAATCATTATTTACTGTTTTTTGCTGCATGTTCTGAACGCGCAGCCAAGTAAGCCGCAGCAATCCGCAGGGATTGTTGAACAGTGGGATCTTTCAAGAAACGCATAAGTCCAAAAACACCATAATTAGTGGTGTCTTGATCCGCCTTGGCCTTAGCTTCTTTGAACATCGCCAAATTATCAGTAACCAGTTGACCAACCGGCGACGTCGCATCCACGACAGTTTTCATAAAGAGTGGGAGTAATTCTGCATCAGTCACCATCGGTTCGACCAGATCGACACCCATTTCCAGAAGGTTAGTTAGCTTGACTAACATCGGCAATTTATCAAGCAAGGAAAGTGCTGCAGAAAGTTTCTCCGCACTAAACGGCTGCGCCAGATCTTTTGCAGTAGACAATGCCTGATGGATCAATTCGTCGTCCTTAATCATCGGTTCGATTAAATCCACACCAAGTTCCAGTGCATTCGTCAGTTTGACTAGGGTGGGTAACTTATCAGCCAACGACAATAATGCACCTGCCATTCCCGGCTTCGCAAGAGCTTTCACACTTTTGAAAGCGTTATCAAGAAGTTCAGGATCAGTAGCCATCGGCCCCACTAAATCCATGCCCATTTCAAGTACATTAACCATTTTTGCCATGGTAGGCATTTTGCTTAGTACGGTAATGGTTGCGGTTTGAATTTCCGGATTGTTCAGCATGCCCAACAACACATCAATATTTTGATCAACAGTCTGCGTTTCCACCATTTCTCCCTCTCTCCTCCTTAAAAATAAAGGTAAAAAGCTATGCATTTTAACATTCGTTTAAAAAATCTGTTATTTAAATTTAACGCAAATGTCACGAAATGTCCAGCATTCCTTCTTTCATTGTGTCTATGCTATACTACGCGAAGAATTGTAATAAGGAGAGAATCGCATGCGCGAGGATGAAACAGGTAAATTCGGCCGCGGCGCTTCCATCATGGTGGCCTCCGTGTTTATTGCTAAACTGCTCGGCCTGCTCATCGTCGTGCCCCTACAAAACATTATCGGTGGATATGCCTACGGAATTTACCGCATCGCTTATCCTTTATATACGATTATGCTTACCCTATCAACTATTGGGTTCCCGCTCGCACTTTCCAAGACCATCAGTCAACTCTCCGCCGCGGGCAAGCACAAAGAAGCATACGCCACCTTTCGCATCATTGGCCGTTTCATGCTCATCTTTGGAATTATCGCTTTCTTGCTCATGTGGTTTGGCGCTTCCATGTATTTGAAGATATCTTTACCCCAACACTCCGAGTCTCTAGAAGCGGCTGCGTTGCCCGCGATTCACGCATTAGCTCCCGCACTGTTGCTGCTACCCTTTATCAGCATTGAAAGGGGATATCTTCAAGGGTACCTGCGCCTAGAAGCTTCCGGCGCTTCTCAAGTAGTCGATCAAATTGGCCGCGTCGCTTTTATTCTTGTCGGCACCTTGGTCGCTACCTATATTGGCTACAACCCTTCTACGAAGGCCGCGATCGCAACTTTTGGCGCGACCGTCGGCGTAATTGGCGCTTTTGTACTGCTGCGAAGCGCCGTTCGCAAATTGCGCAGAGAATCTGCCCGCAAGTCTAGGTTCTCGCCATCAGTACAATTGCGATCCGCGGATGTACTGAAAAATTTGTTTGTTTATGCCTTACCCATTGCTTCAGGAACACTCGTACTGCCCTTATCCCAGGCTATTGACGCATTTACCATCCCTCGACTGATGGTGGCAAACGGCGCTTCCATGGTTCAGGCCATCATTGATTATGGTATTTATACAGGTGAAGCCCTGATTCTCATGCAACTTCCACTCTCGTTTGCCAATGCCATTGGCGCTTCCATCATGCCTGCGCTGACAGAATCACGCGCGATAGGCAACAAAAACATGACTAAATTGCGATTACAAACGGCATTGAAAATGATGACCTTCATCACGTTCCCTGCCGCCATCACGCTATGCATATTAGCCAAACCAATAAATATTACTTTGTTTTCAAGCGATGCAGGTACAGACGCCATTGCGATTGCTGGAATTATGAGTATTTTTAGTGCACTTGAATTAGTGTCCACGTATATACTGCAAGGCTATGACCGATTTTACCGTCCCGTGACCTACATGGGTATTGGGCTCGTCATTAAACTCGGCTTAAATATTATGCTGATTCCAAAGTTAGGAATTAACGGTGCAGCCATTGCCAGTACCATCGGCTACCTGATCTCTTCATGGCTCAACATGAGAAGTGTTCGTCGCTTCTCTGGGTTACACATTAACTTCCCCAGCACAGCCTGGCGTCCACTCGCGGCTTCCATCATAGTTGGCGCGTGGTTTTTACTGTTGTTACGAGGAATTCAAGTGCTGCAAGCATGGCAACCGCAGATTGCCGCTATGCGCATCATGTCGCTCCTTGAAGTATTGATCGGACTGTTCGTCGGAGCCCCTATTTATTTATTTTTTGCCTTGCGCCTAAAAGCCGTGTCAGGAGACGAGTTATCTCGTATGCCCCTTGTCGGCAAACTCTTGGTTCACCGCAGCCACACTTAGAGCACCCACTTTTGAATAGCCGCAAGTGCCACTACACCTGGCCATCCTAATACAGCAGTCACCCCTAAGGTACCTCCATTGACGGGGATATGCAGACCGGCAGTTTTTCCTAAATAATCAGTCAACAATAAGACACTTCCACCAATCAACAAGTTGCGCAGCATTCCGCGTAGCATCACCGCTCATCTCCATTCCCTGTCCCTCTCATGGTCACAGTGAGGCTGTCTTGATTGCACCATTAAACGCTACCGCTAGATGCCTGCGACGAGCGATGCGCAGCAACCCTTCATAACGTTTTTCTGCAGCGATCAGCAGGTAAATGGCATCATCGACAGATTCTGAATCTAGCGCCTGATTAAAATGATGCAAGGCCAGTTGCCATGCTTCATAGGCGTCATCGAGGTCATGAAGAAACTGCACATTTTCAAGTTCTTCTTTTTCAAGCTGGCGTCTCCTATATGCGTTCAGCCTGTCCCCCATCACTCACCCTCTACTTTCATCACCACACTAAATTAGTAGAGTATAGTCATGGGGAACCTGCATTATGACAAAAGAGCGCACAAAAAATCGGCGTCTTAAATCGGACGCCGATATTCAAAAGCTCTGGCAAGTGTCATTTCGTCAGCATATTCTAAATCCCCACCAACAGGCAAGCCATGTCCGAGTCGCGTCACTGTCAGCAATTCGAAGTGGTGAACCAATTTTGCCACGTAGTGTGCAGTAGCCTCTCCCTCCATCGTAGAATCGGTAGCAATAATCAATTCTTTCACTTGTTCGTCGGCTAAACGCTGCAACAATTCGCGCATGTGTAATTGATCAGGCCCAATACCATCGATGGGAGAAATGACACCACCTAGCACATGGTAGACACCTCGATAGCTTTGCATGCGTTCCAGTGACACGACATCTCGTGTATCACCAACTAAGCAAATGGTACTGTGATCTCTGTCCAAATCAGCACAGTTCGCACACGGCACCTCATCTGTCCATGCACAACAAATGGGACACTCCGTCAATTTCTCCTTGATGTCATAGAGCGCCTGAATCAGTTCTTGGAGCCCATTGTCTGACATCGACAGGACATGAAAGGCAAGCCTCTGAGCCGTCTTTGGACCAATACCTGGCAACCTGTTAAACTGTTCCAGAAGATCCGCAATCGGTTTTGGAAACCCACTCATCAAAAAATTCCAGGCATATTAAGCCCTTTGGTGTATTTGCCCATGTGGTTTTCCGCCAAAACCTCTGCCTTACCTTCCGCATCACGTAACGCCGTCAACATCAAATCTTCCAACATCTCAACATCCTCAGAATTCACCACATCAGGATTGATCTTGATGTGCTGCACCTTGCGATGACCGTTCACTGCAATTTCAATCGCGCCGCCTCCCGCAGTGCCAGTCACGGTCATGGTCTCCAATTCTTCTTGCGCGCGCGCCATGTCTTCTTGTAATTTTTTTGCTTGTTTCATCAATTGATTCATATTTTTCATCAGTTATCTCTCCGTTTCATCCACGAATTCAATTCGATCCTCACCAAACCAACTGATCACTTGCTCAACCCAAGGTTCTTGCGTCGTCGGCGATTGTTCAGAGGAGGGGGAAGCCGCCTTTAAGATCTCCCACTCTTTTGCGTGCACCGCATGAAGCTTAATCGGGATTTGGAACATCGCCTTAAGTACACCCTCAATTGTTTCCAAATGGGGAGAACGCATTACTGTTTCTGCGTGTAACTCGCCTTGAAAAACAGCAATCAACTGACGTTGACGCAAACCCTCCGGGGTGCCAGCATACAGCCAAGCTCGCGTTTGGACACTGTGTTTCTTCACCTCTTCAAGCACAGCTTGCCATTCATTTTGAATTTTCGCAAGTAGTCTACTCTCGTCATCGCTGACTTTTTCATTGACTAGTTTTGCAGTTGCTGTCTTAGCCTGCTTCATCGGTAAAGTTGGTTTTGATTTCGCAGTACGGTCCGCCTCTGGGACAGGCCTTTGTTCGTATGTGGCTAATTGCATTTCCAATTTTGTCACCCGTTCTGTCAATGCTTGCACAACAGGCGTCAGGTCTGTACGCGAAAGCTCACTGTTGTCTGTGACAGTCGCTATAGACAGCAGTCCTACTTCGATAAATAATCGCGATTGTGTCTGAAATCGAAGCTCCGTCTGCCACTGGATCAAGGTGTCCATCAATTGCAATAACGCGTCGCTCTCCATGCTTTGAACCACCACGCGAAACGTGGGGTCAAATTTCTCCCGATCCCTGGTTTCTTCCACTGTCACTTGTTTTTTTAATAAGATGGCATCTCGACTATAAGCCAGCACATCCGTTAACAACATTAACGGGTCAGTCCCTTTTTGCCACAAATCATTTAGATGTTTTAAAAGTGCAGCGTGATCGCGTTGCAAGACATAGCGCAGCAACACGCCAATTTGCTCACTTGGCACCCCTCCCGCCACTGCAGCCACTGATTCCACACTAATTTCTCCATCTGCATAAGCGAGCGTTTGGTCAAAAAGTGACAACGCATCTCTCAGCCCACCTTCAGCCGCGCGGGCAACATACCAAAGCGCAGGCTCTTCCACGCGAAGTTCCAGATTGTGCGCCACTGCGCGAAGTCGCTCCACGATCAATTCGCTAGCAATACGGCCAAAATCAAAACGCTGACAACGAGACGCAATGGTCGCGGGCACTTTGTGAATCTCCGTAGTAGCTAGGATAAACAAACAATAGGAAGGGGGCTCTTCGATGGTTTTTAATAAGGCGTTAAATGCTTCTGGAGTGAGCATGTGGACTTCATCAATGATGTACACCTTACGCTTCACCTCAGCAGGTGTGTACTGAACCTGATCAAGTAATGCCCGAATTTCATCAATACCACGGTTAGAAGCCGCGTCCATTTCCACTACGTCCACGACCCGGCCTTCCCGTATACCAAGGCAAGATGGACACACATTACAGGGCTCCACGCCTTGTGGGTGCTCACAATTAACAGCCCTAGCCAGTATTTTTGCCAACGTGGTTTTCCCTGTGCCACGCGGTCCTGAAAAAAGATAGGCATGTGCTAATTTATCTAGTCTAAGCGCGTTCATCAGCGTAGTAACAATATGAGCTTGACCGACCACCTCGGCAAAGGTTTGCGGTCTCCATTCGCGATACAACGCCATGTATGTCATCAATGTCACTCCCTGACTAAGGGGGGAAGCAACACGGAAAACGTTGTTCCATACCCTTTAGAATTGACGCGAATGTTACCGCCAAATTCATGAATGTTGCGCTGGCAAATGGCAAGTCCTAACCCTGTTCCTTGTTCTTTTGTCGTAAAAAAAGCGTCAAAAATGCGATCCAAAAGATAAGAGGGAATGCCAGCGCCTGTATCAGAAACATCAATTTTAACTACACTTTCCACCTCGTCGTAACTTGTGGAGAGCGTTAATTTTCCGCCATTCTCCATCGCATCGACGGCGTTACGAATGAGATTCACTAACACTTGCTTAAACATACTGAGATCCAATTTCACTTGCGGGATTTCACCTAATTGAAACTGCATCTGAATATGGTGCATCATAGCCTCTGGTTCATGGAGAATCCCCAACTCTTTGACAATGGCATTGACATCATAATTCACCAGCATAATTTCCAAAGGTTTTGACAGCAGCAGCACTCGATTCAATAATTCATTCACCCGATCAATCTCCGTTAGGATCAAATCAGCATAGCTTTTCTCTTTATCACGTCCCGCATGCTCCAGATCTCGCATAAGCAACTGCAAAAACCCGCGAATAGAAGTCAGTGGATTGCGAATTTCATGTGCGATTCCGGCTGCCATTTTGCCTATCGTCGTCAAACGATCATTGCGTAATAAATCAGTTTCTAATTGAATTAAATTGGTGATCTCACGAAAAATAAATACAGTTCCCAAGTGCGCTCCGTCTTTTTTCAGCGAATGCGTGTCTACTAAAATATTCACTAAGCGATCTATGCGCTCAAAATAAAGTAAGCGCGATCGATATTCCTGTTGTTCCACCACGGTGCTCAACATCAAGGAGAGAAGTTCCGGATACGAAGCTAATACTTGGGCTAATTCTACTAAGCCAGCCTGATAAGGGACTTGAAAAAGCTCGGCACAAGCCTGATTCAATTCTATGTACGTAGTTTCATCCATCGTAAACGCAAAAGCAATCGGATAGGCGGTAGCGGTCAAATGTAAGATGTCTACCATCGCTCGATGGTGTTCTTCAATCTCGCATTCATTGATGCCTAGTGTTTCAAAAAGCTTTTGAAGTTCAAATGGTGAATAGACCATAGACTTCTCTCCTTAGAAAATCGGCTGAACTCTCAGCGCCACCGGGTTAGGCGAAACTGCGGCACCCGAAAGGTTTCCCTAAGTGCTGCTTCCGTCAGGATCTGACACGGTTCGAGAGCTCCCGTCGCGCAGGACCCAACCCAATGAACGCTGAGACTTCAGCCGAAAATAAAAATGGCGGAGAGGGTGGGATTCGAACCCACGAGCCCCGCAAAGGGCTACTCGCTTTCGAGGCGAGCTCCTTCGACCACTCGGACACCTCTCCGCAGTTCGCTAACATCGAGATTGCCTCTTTTGTCGCGAAAAAAGTCTGCCAATATCATAGCACACTTATCCGCATGAATGCCAGCGGTAACACTTGGGTAATGATTAAACCCCTTGCTTTCATATACATGTAGCAAGGAATCGATCGCTCCTGCTTTGGGGCTGGTGGCACCATAATAAATATGTTCAATGCGACTCTGTTGAATCGCCCCTGCACACATCAGACAAGGCTCCAAGGTGACGTAAAGCCGACATCCGGCAAGTCGCCAATCGCCAATCCTGCGTGTCGCGTCACGAATAGCCATCACTTCTGCATGTGCCGTCGGGTCGTTCCAACTCTCCGTCATATTATGCCCTAAGCCAATCACCTTTCCGTCCGCGTTGAGCACGACCGCTCCGATCGGCACTTCCCCTAGCATCCTTGATTTACTGGCCTGTTCTAATGCGAGTGCCATCGCTTGCTCATGGCTTATGGTTTGCATAACACAACACCTCACAACGTTTTCACCCACCTACTTTATCACAATCACCAATTGGGCGAATTTGCATAGCCTAAATCACAGCAAAGAAAGGGATGGGTGCGCATGTGTGGCATCACGGGCTACATTGATTGGGAAGAGCAAGAACCTGATAATGTGTTGAGGGAAATGAGTATATCACTAGCTTGCCGAGGACCTGACGATCACGGCGAAATCCGCTTAGGCCCTACTGCATTTGCCCACAGGCGCCTGATTGTCATTGACCCTGAAGGCGGCACACAGCCTATGGAGCGAATCGTAGGTGGACATCGTTATGTGATTACCTACAATGGCGAACTTTATAATATGAAGGAGATAAAAGAAGCGTTATTGCAACACGGTCACAGCTTGTTATCACGCTCTGACACCGAACTCCTGTTACTTGCGTACATTCAATGGGGGAGGGACTGTCTGCAAAAACTAAATGGCATTTTCGCCTTCGCCATCTGGGACGAGAGTAATCAGCGGCTCTTTTTGGCTCGTGACCGATTAGGAGTAAAACCGCTTTTTTATTCCCAACAGTCCGGCTTTTTTGCCTTTGCATCGGAACTAAAAGCATTACTTGCGCATCCTAAAGTTCCCGCCCAGGTTGACATGGAGGGACTGGCAGAGCTCTTTTTCATTGGGCCTGCACGCACTCCGGGAAATGCGGTCTTTAAACACATTAAGGATCTAAAACCGGGCCACTTCCTAGAATATACCAAAGATCACTTGATACACGAAGCATATTGGCACCTGCAAAGTGCACCTCACAACGACAATGTAGAGACCACCATCCAAACAGTTCAGGAACTACTGTATGACGCCGTTGCTCGACAACTCATATCTGATGTTCCCATTGCCACCCTCCTTTCAGGAGGGCTGGATTCAAGCGCTGTTTCTGCCTTTGCCGCGGATTCCCTTGCCAAACAAGGGGAACTTCTCCATACTTACGCCATTGATTTTGTCGACATGGACAAATACTTTGTTGCCAACGCGTTTCAAACAGGCAGAGATGCTCCCTGGGCTCTGCGTGTGGCACGTCACATTGGCAGCGTCCATCATCCCGTCATCCTTGACACCAAACAAATGACGGAACACATTTTGCGCCCACTTTATGCAAGAGATCTGCCCGGAATGGCCGATATTGACGCCTCGCTTTACCTATTCAGCCAGGAAATCAAACAACACGCCACCGTCGCGCTATCAGGAGAAGCGGCTGATGAAGTATTTGGTGGCTACCCATGGTTCCATCGCCAAGATGCACTAAGTGCTGACACATTTCCTTGGTCGTTGCAATTACGTGAGCGCATTGGCTGGATTCGCCCTGAATTTCTTGAATTGTTGCAACCAGAAAAGTATGTACAGGAGCGTTATCATGCCGCACTCAAAGAGGTGCCTAGGCTAGCAGGTGAAAGCGCAGAGGACGCGCGAATTCGAGAAATATCATACCTGAGCATTACCCGTTTTTTGCCGACACTCTTGGAGCGAAAGGATCGCATGAGCATGGCGGCGGGGTTAGAAATTCGCGTGCCATTTTGCGACCATCGATTAGTGGAGTACGTTTGGAACATTCCTTGGCAGATGAAAATGCACGGTAATCAGTCAAAAGGCATACTGCGGAGTGCATTAGCAGGCTGGCTACCCCAAGACGTGATCGAACGCAAAAAAAGTCCCTATCCTTCCACACCTGATCCTATTTACCTGATGACGGTCAGGGATCAATTTGAAGACATACTCAATGAACCAAGTTCCCCGCTACTGTCACTGATTAATGTGGGTTGGCTCAAACAATTAGTAGAACAAAGCAATGACTCAACGGAACACAAACCTTGGTTTGGGCAGATTATGGCAATTCCGCAAATGTTTGATTACTTGATTCAAGTCAACGAATGGCTGCAAGCATACCACGTTGACCTAATCCCATAATCTCTAACGAAGAATTAATCTTGAATGATGTGTTGAATGATTTGTGTGAGCTTATGCGCACTTTGATCCAAGTCGTCATTGACGATAAGGTAATCGTATTTATCCTGATACTTTAGCTCCAATTCCACGCGCGACAGGCGCTGCTCAATATTTGCCGAATCGGAATCCCTCGCATATAGCCGATGCGAAAGTTCCGCGAGCGACGGCGGCGTAATAAAAATAGTGCGGATGTGTTCAGGAAAGGCCTCCATCGCATCCGCACAGCCTAAAACATCCATATCCGTTATAATGTCATAGCCATTATCAATTGCGTAACGTATCGTAGGTAAATGAGTACCATAGTAAGCGTTATTATGGATTTTTTTCCATTCCAAAAATTGCCCTTGCTCGATTAGTTCCTCAAACTCTTCCGTCTTGATAAACGCATAAGGGTTCAACTGGCTCTCGCCCGATCGCATTGGTCTTGTGGTGGCCGAAGGCATATAATATACCCCAGACAACTCTTTTAACACGTGATTTAAAAGCGTGTTTTTGCCCACGCCAGATGGACCTGACAAGATAATAAAATACCCATTACGACCTCTTCGGTCTTCTGGGCGAAACAGAATGAATAACTCGGGAACCATCGATTTATCCCTCACCTAAATTCACTGGTCTACCATGGTTTTCACATATTATGCAGGCTCCCTTACACCCTGTCAACTATTATTACCGATCATTGGCAGGAACCCTATAGCTTCTTCACGAATGTACACTATATCATTGTGAGAATGGCGAGTGATAAAAATGGCACGTCAACACGGGGCACAACTCACGAGAATCATCCTCAAGGACGGTCGCGTAGCAGAAATGCGACTGGCAAGAAATGACGAACAAGATCGCGCACTTATTCATGATCTCGGTAATCGCGTTTCCAAAGAAAGTCTATACATGCGGTTCATGCACATGGTAGCTGAACTTCGCAATGATTTTATTACCACCATGATCGGTGACGGCGGGGACAACGGCGCTGCACTCATGTGTCTTGCCGGCAACCAGCTTTTGGCCATTGGCAACTATATCCGTGTCGATGAGACATCGGCTGAAGTAGCATTTTTAGTGGATGACCATATTCAAAAAAAAGGCATTGGTACTCTTTTACTTGAATACCTAGCTGATGTGGCATGGAATCATGGCATTTTGCGCTTTGAGGCATACGTTTTGAGGGAAAACTATCAGATGCTAGGGGTTTTCCGCGCCAGTGGCTACGAACTCGTCAGTGAATTTGAGTCAGACACCCTTCATTTATACCTATCGCTTACCCACACGGAAAAATTTCGTTCACTGCGCGAACAACGCGAAAAACGAGCAACCATTGCCTCACTTCACTCTTTTTTCGAACCCAAATCCATCGCAGTGATTGGCGCATCCCGCGATCCATTGAGTTTGGGATATCTGCTTTTGAAAAACATTTTACAAAATGAATTTACGGGCACCGTATATCCCGTAAACCCTACTGCCACCTCCGTTTCGGCTGTAAAAGCGTATCCTAACATTCAGGCTGTCCCCGATACGATTGACTTAGCGATTATCATGGTTCCTATTGCACAGGTATTAGGCACTGTGGACGACTGCATTCAAGCAGGAGTGAGTGCCGTGATGATTATCTCCTCCGGGTTTTCCGATGCCACCGTCGAAGGTCGCAATTTGGAACAAGCTATTTTGCGCAAATTGCGCGAGACAGGACGCAGGCTCATTGGGCCAAACAGCCTTGGATTTATCAATACGCAATCTAACTTTCATTTTAACGCTAGTCTCGCGCCTATCATGCCTGCAGTTGGCAGTATCGCAGTTGCCAGTCATTCAGGAGCACTCGGCATCGCCGTACTTGATTATGCAACCAGAATTGGGGTCGGTGTGTCCAGTTTTGTCAGCCTAGGCAATCGCACGGATGTATCTAGTAATGACTTGCTCCAATATTGGGAAGACGATGATAACACCCGAGTTATCGTGCTCTACCTTGAGTCTTTTGGTAATCCGCGCAAGTTTTGGCGTATCACAAGAAGAATTGCACGCAATAAACCGATTATCGCCGTTAAAAGTGCGCGTACGGCAAGTGCACTGGAAATCTCCAAAACCCGACTAAATACACTGGCTGCCCGTGATGTAGCTGTAGATGCGTTATTTCGCCAAGCTGGCATTATTCGCGTCAACACCTTACAGGAATTATTCGATGTCGCAGCTATTCTCTCGTTTGTCCCCTTGCCTAGAGGCCGCAAAGTGGCGGTGGTCACTAATACAGCTGGTGGTGCTGTCATCACCGTAGATACGATCGTCAGAGAGGGACTGGAATTTATCGGCCCCGTGATCAACTTAGGCTTTGAAGCACTTGCAGAAAGCTATCGTGAAGTGCTGCCACAGGTATTAAAAGATCCTGCCATTGATGCGGTAGTCGTCATTTTCACTCCAGTCGGATCAACGGATGAAGACGGGATTATTCAAGCCATCACCTCTGCCATTGAAGAAGCGGCGACAGAAGCGGAAGTGGACGAAACAGGGCAGCCCATTCTCAAACCAGTCGTAGCCAATTTCCTGTGGAAAGGTGATTTTCTAGTCCGCTACATTCAGGCTGGACCCCAACGGGTACCTGTATACCCTTTCCCGGAACATGCCATTCGCGCCTTATCTAAGGTGGTAGCGTATGCTGAATTCAAGGAAAAGGAACAGGGTGTCACCCCCGTTTTTGAAGATGTAGATTTAGAGGCCATCCGCACGCTTGTACGTCAATTTGTGTCAAAAGGTGAAACTCATCTATCCCTAGAGGCAGCGCAACAAGTGTTGCTCATGTTGGGTGCGCCAATTGCCACGGACTCCGTCCAGCAATTTGCAGACTACGCTTACAGCAGTCAACCTGCAAATGAAAACCCCAAAAAACAGCTATACGCCCGCGAAGTGGCCATCGATATCACGTATGATAATTTATTTGGCCCGATCATGACATTGCGAGTGTTTCATAACATGGATCGCCGTACGCACGCCATTCCACAGGTCAAGGAAGCCAGTCGCATCATGCCGCTTACAGATCTTGACGCGAGAGAATTGGTAATTACCACTTATTATTTAGCTAAATCTTCTGTAGATGAAGTGTTAAAAGAGACCGAGGGACAAATACTGGCAGGATTTTTACTGCGTCTATCCTCATTGATTGAAGCGGTTCCGGAAATTCACCGGATCCGTGTAGATAAATTAGAGATTACTCCACATGAAATCAAAATCGACCATTTGCGCATTCGCCTCAATTCTAGGGAATAGTACTTCTAGAAATGGTTTGCACTGTGGTAATGTTAAGAGAGATAGATTTTCTTGTTAAGGGAGTGCATAAACGTGGGGCATGATTCAGAATTATTCCCAGCATCCAAAACCAATCCAATCCATCACAATCATAGTTACCTCCCCCTTGTTGAACCCAATGCGCAGCAGATACATGAACTGAAAAATTTATTACATCACAGTCACCGCACCGTGGTAATATCTGGTGCCGGCACAAGTACCGAATCAGGAATTCCCGATTTTCGGTCTGAAAACGGTTTCTGGGATAATGAAGATTTACTGGGTATGATGTCGGATGCCTATCTCCATGCACACCCGGAAGATTTTTGGATTCATTTCAAGAAGGCATTTATG
>JAJZCJ010000390.1 GCA_021846145.1 Bacillota bacterium | reverse complement strand
ATGCGAAGTGGGTTGCCATCGGTTTGATTCCATGTCATTAAATCTTTACATGCACGTTTAAGAATCCAATGACCGAGCTCCATGATTAACCCAGTTTGTTCTGCAATAGGAATAAATTCAGCCGGTGAAATTTCTCCGAGTTCGGGATGATGCCAGCGCATTAATGCTTCCATTCCTTCTAATTGTTCAGTAAATGTATTCACCTTTGGTTGATAGACAGCATAAATTTGGTTGTTATTGATGGCGACTTTAAGGTCTTCTTCTAAGCGTATGCGTCTAGAAATTTGTTCCCATGCATCGATAGAAAAAAGCAGACTTTTTGAAAATTCTTGTTGTTTCATTGCTAGCATGTTGCGTTCTGCGCGGCGCATCAATACTTCTTCGCGCATTCCGTCTTCTGGGAATCGGCTCACACCGATGCTGACGGTGATGGATATCGTATATTCCCCCACTTGATAAGGTAATGAGAGTTGTTCAAGAATGGCGTAACTGATGAGTTGCGCCTTGTCCATCTCAGTTTCTCTTAATAATACACTAAATTCATCCCCGCCCAGTCGTGAGATGATGCCTGTTTGATCGACAACCTTTTCGATGCGATGTGCAATCTCAATCAGAAGTTGGTCTCCCACTTGTTGACCAAATGTATCATTGACATGCTTGAATTGATCGATATCTAAAATGACAAGAAAAAATTTACTATTTTCAACACAGGATTTTGTGATTAGTACTTTATACTCATTGCGATTATAAAGCCCTGTAAGTGAATCATGATACGCTTGGTATCTGATGATTTTTTGCGATTGTGATAATTCGTTCATTAGATTATTGAATTCCGATCCTAGCAAGGCAATTTCATCATGTCCTTTTACTGGTATACGAGTATCTAGGTCATTTTGTATTCGAATGGAGTGAATGACCTGAAAGAATCTTCGTATACGGCGAACAATGGACGAATTGAAATAAGCAATAATAAAAACCCCATAAACTACAGACAAAATAGCTAAAAACCAACTGAAATAAGTAAGTACATTCTTGCCTCTCGTAAGGTATGAATTATTAGATTGCAACAAGAGAACGAGGGCTGGGGTTCCTTGAATATCAGGGATTTCTAGGTAGGCTTTTGTTAGTTTATAGCCGTAATCGACAGTCCAGTATCTGGCATGATAGATGGCGTTGCTTTGTAAACTTTCCATGTCCTTGGGAAGTGCGATTTGGTATGCATTAACCATATGGATCGGTAAATTTACGTTTTTGGAAAGCGATGAGATCACATTTGTGTTAAAAAATCGTCCAATTACAAAAGTGCCATTGATGCGATGGTCAGTTCCTGTTTTTATAATAGGGTTCGATATAATAAGTAATGGTCCTAAAGAAGTTTGTAAGATACCTTGCTTAAAAGCGTGTGACTGCTGAAAATCCAGAAATCTCGCAGCATTGACCTGCACCGTATGACTGATGTTGAAGGTCAACTGACGATTTCCTGATTTGTTGATAAATTGTTTAGAATATACTAATTGATTGTTTTTATTGAAAAATAGCACGATCTGAATATCATTTTGGTGAAATTGCATATTATTGAAGTTATCTCTAGTGAATTGATCCATTTCACTAGAATTTTGGGAAGGTGTACTTGTAAAGCTAAAGGAATTGATCCATGGGGAATAAGTCATCGCCAAGGACTGCATTTCAAGAAATTGATTGTTTACCCCATTGAGTACGGTATTGATGCTATTGCGTGTATTTTGATCTTCTAATCGCTGAAATGCAGTCACTACCAGTCGGCTAGAGGTAAAATAGAACGCGGCAAAGGTGAGCAGGGTAATCAGAATTGCAAAAAAGATCGTTTTAAAACGTAGACTCACTTTTTGTGGTACCTCCCCAAGCTGTAAAACATCAACAATTTTACGTGTATATCTTATACACTAATCGATGAGGATACTGAAAATCAACTTAACTCTTGATTATTTTATGTTAAAGTTGGTTGATCAGAAATGTAATAGGTTTATAACATGTCACGCGGACACTAACCGAAGGGTAGTGTCCGCGCTGCGGAGAACTTGGAATTTACTCGGCATCAAACAGACCAGTGGATAGGTACCGCTCACCTGAGTCTGGCAGCAGCGTAACGATTGTTTTGCCTTTATTCTCTGGTCGACTTGCGACTTTTTTTGCGGCCTGAATAGCTGCTCCAGAAGAGATGCCGACAAGAATCCCTTCTGTTCTCGCGAGTGTTTTTGCGGCTTCATATGCTTCTTCGTTGGTGATTCGCAGTACTTCGTCATAGATGTTGGTATTTAATGTACCTGGAACAAAGCCAGCGCCAATGCCTTGGATTTTGTGTGGTCCAGGATTACCTCCAGATAGCACGGGGGAATTATCAGGTTCAATCGCGATCACTTTCACAGACGGCTTGTGCGCTTTCAGCACTTCCCCTACACCAGTGATGGTGCCGCCTGTGCCAATGCCGCTGATAAAAATATCTACGCGACCATCAGTGTCTTCCCAGATCTCTTTTGCCGTGGTCTGGCGATGCATCTCAGGGTTGGCGGGA
>JAJZCJ010000055.1 GCA_021846145.1 Bacillota bacterium | reverse complement strand
CAAAAGCAGCGCATTGCCTTGGCGCGGGCACTTGTGATTGATCCGGAGATTTTGATTCTCGATGATGCCATGTCAGCGGTGGATGCGAGAACGGAGGCACATATTGTCGAGGCAATCCGAACTTCGCGTAAAGGTAGAACGACGTTATTTGCCACACATCGGTTATCTGCCATTGAGCATGCGGATTGGATCATTGTGCTTGACGAGGGCGAAATTGTAGAATCAGGTTCACATGAAGAGTTGATGTCAAATTATGGATGGTATTATGAGCAATATCTCAGGCAACAGGCAGAAGAGGTGATACAATGAATGTAAATAAACGGTTATTTCATTATGGCACATTATATAAACGCACGTTTATCATCGCTATTATCATGTTGATCATTGCCGTAGTGGCTGACTTAAGCGGACCCATGATCGCTAAAAATCTGATCAATAATCATATCGTGGGAATTGAACAAACGTGGTACGAGACGCCTGGTGCAGTGCCTGATGCGGTGTTATTCCGTGGTCACTATTATAAGCGAAGCAGTTATTTTACTCCTTCAGAGAAAAAGGGTACTGCGGTCAGCTTGGTTCAGGTAGATCAAACATTTTACTTTGTGCACCACGCATATGTAAGTGGTGCAACATCTTCGGCAGTGCATGGTATCCCACTTACACGGCAACAGTTATTTGATTTTTATCAACCTGAAGTCCCTAAAATGATTTGGCTCGCAGTGATTTATTTTTCATTGATTCTGGTATCTGCAGTATTCACCTATGGGCAACGATTCCTTCTACAGGTGTCTGCCAACCGCATCTTGCAGCGTATGCGTCAGGACGTATTTCGGCAGATGGGGAGGTTGCCTATTGCTTATTTTGATAATCTACCAGCAGGCAAAATAGTTTCTCGAATCACCAATGATACAGAAGCCATTCGGGAGTTTTATGTGACGGTGGTGGCGAATTTACTGTCTAGCTTGGTGAACATGATTGGTATCTACATCGCCTTGTTGATTCTTGATGTTCAACTTGCCATGATGTGCTTGCTGTTGTTGCCGATTCTTGGCGTCTGGATTGTGCTTTATCGCAAGTACGCAGTAGCTGTGAATCATCACATTCGACTGCTGCTTAGTGATATCAATGCGACCATTAATGAGACGCTCCAAGGTATTCCGATCATCCGGGCTTTTCATCGACAGGCGCGTACGTTAAATGAATTTAACGAATTAAATACGCGATTTTATCAGGGGCAAATTCGCTTGCTCATGATGAATTCAGCAAGTGGGTGGAACTTAGTCGGTGTGTTGAGGGGAATATTTTTTGTGGCTCTCATTGCGTATTTTGGTTATCGTTCTTTTCACTTAGAAGGTGTGATTCAGTTTGGCGTACTGTATGCTTTTGTAGACTATTTGAATCGATTGTTTCAACCGGTGGTGCAAATTATTAATCAGCTATCGGGAATGGAACAGGCTCGTGTGGCAGCAGAACGGGTATTTCAACTTTTGGATGAAGAAGGTGTCGACGTCACGAGTGGCGCGATGATCAGGTATCAAGGAAACGTGAAATTCGAGGACGTATTTTTCACGTACGATGGCAAGCAAGATGTCCTGAAAGGAATTTCCTTTGAGGCGAGACAGGGGCAGACGATCGCGATGGTTGGTCATACCGGATCTGGTAAAAGTTCGATCATGAACCTACTTTTCCGCTTCTATGATCCGCATGCCGGGTCAGTGACCATTGATGACATAAATATTGGCGAATTGCCGCGCCAACATGTGCGCAAACACATGGGAATTGTTCTCCAGGACCCCTTTCTATTCACTGGCACTATTGCTACCAATGTCAGTTTGGAAGATCCGTCGATACCAAGGGAGCGAATTGATCAAGCGCTACGAGAAGTGGGTGCTGATCAACTGCTGGGACATTTGCCAAATGGCTGGGATGAACCTGTGCTAGAAAAAGGTAGCACCTTGTCAGCCGGTCAGCGTCAACTCATTTCGTTTGCGCGGGCATTGGCTTTTGATCCAGCTATATTAGTGCTAGATGAAGCGACGTCAAGCATCGATACGGAGACGGAGGCTGTGATTCAGCAAGCGTTAGAAGTACTCAAGCGTGGGCGCACCACTTTTATCATCGCTCATCGGCTTTCGACCATTCGCAATGCGGATATGATCCTTGTGTTAGACCATGGTGTCATTGTGGAACGAGGTACGCATGAGGAACTGATGGCGCATGGCGGACGTTATTTTCAAATGTATCAATTACAGTCAGGGAGTGTATCTGCGTGATAAAGGCAGTGTTATTTGATCAAGATGGCGTGATTATCGATTCTGAACGTGATGGGCACCGAATTGCATATGAAATGGCATTCGCACATTTTGGATATGATATAAAATGGGATGTTGATTTTTATCATGAACTCACTCAGGTGGGCGGTGGAAAGGAAAGAATTGTACACTATTTTCGACAATACTATGCCGGCGAGCTGCCTGCTGACCTTGAAGCGTTGGTTAAGGCGTTGCATGCGAAAAAAACGGATGATTTTCTTGAGATGGTGGAGAACATTCCTCTGCGCCCGGGGGTTCGGAGGTTGATGGAAGAAGTGAACAAGGCCCATATTCCTTTGGGTATTTGTACGACTTCTCATGAGCGTGTTGCTTTGAAAATTGCCCAAAGTAGGTTGCAAGAGATTGAATTTGATCTGATTTTGGCAGGAGACATGGTATCTCGAAAAAAACCGCATCCTGAAATCTATTTGACTGCTTTGGAAAAATTGCAAATTAAACCGGAAGAGTGTTTGGTAGTGGAAGACTCGCATGTGGGTCTGAGTGCAGCAAAGGCGGCTGGTTGTCGAGTACTCGTTACGTATACCGACTATACACGTAAAGAGGATCTGAGTGCGGCTGACTGGATTGTCAATTGCCTTGGTGATGAGTGGGGCGAAAGGACGGAATTTGCTCGCGGCTCTTTTCCATTAGAAAAGGAAGGGGTTATCTCCCTGACTGATTTGATGGGAGCATTTCCTCAATCGGCTAACTACTGAAAGGAGAGAAAAGCATCGAAAGGGTGGCCAGAAGTTATATTCACAGCTGTGGTTGTCAGTTCCTGGGCTTTGTTGGCTGATGGCCCGCCCCAATTTGTCGCTTCCTCGCCGACTTTGCAATTATTACATCTGTTAACTCGAGAGATAATCAAGGGTCATTTTAACGGCACTTACCACGGCATTCCTAATGGCGCTCATTTTGATAGTTTGAAAATGGGTGACATTATCCTCCTCCATAATTCAGATGGCGCATATGGGTACTGGACACATGCTGCACTTTATGTTGGTGCAGGGAGAACCATTGACGCCAATGATTTTTCTAAAGGTACTGTACTAAATTATTTATCAGTTTATCAGTCCTATGATGAGTTAGCGATTTATCGTCCCAGACTCCCTAATTCTCTCAAAAGGCGCGTCGCCTCACTTGCCGTTCGAAGTCTCGGTACTCCGTATAATCCATTTACCACTATTTGTGACCAAAATAGTGAATACTGCAGTAAGCTCATTTGGAATTCGTTTTCCATGTGCGGAGTCAAGCTATGTCCATCTAATGAGTGGATAGTTCCGGATGATTTAGCGCGTAGTCCTATTTTGTATCGAATTGCTGACTGGAAGAGCAGATAGGGGGGGAATGATCACTTGACGAGATTTTTTTTGGATAGCTACCTATTGGTAATTATCTTGTCTTTAGTCATCTCAATGGTCATTCCCGATTTTCTGTGGGGTCAACAACTGCTTGGCGTATTGTGGGCAATGGTTGTCATTATGGCAGGGATTAGGGCAACTAGGCGGGGTAGATCATTGTGGCAAGTGTTGCGCGCGGGACTGATGTCGCAACTAGGCGGCATAGTTGTCGGCATTTATGCTTTTGTGACCACTATTATGAATTACCCAAGCACTTGGGCAGAGGGTATTTTGGAGATTTGGATTTACCCGACTTTGGTATTTACTGAAAAAATAAAATTACATTTATTCGGTGAATGGTCAATTGTCTATTTGCTTAGTTGTTTTCTGCCGATTGTATTAGGAATCGTTCCGACTATTGGCATTGTATCAATAAATTCCGTGAAATATTTCTTTGGATATGATTACTCAGTTAGGGAAAAACACAGATAAGAGAATGTTTCTGTGAATCCGACCAAGGGGGTATTATGGTATGCGTAAGTTAGCACTAGTGGTTGCATCACTTTCAACAGTCTTTTTATTTGGTTGCGGTACTAACAGCAGTGTCTCCTCACCACCATCCACTTCCACCAATCCTACCTCTACTGCGCCTGTGGTACCTGCATTAAAACAGCAGACGATTGCCTTGACAGTATTACCAGGTGGGCGTTTGGGTCCTGACGGAAAAATGCATGATACATTTTCCACTCCTAACTTTACTGTTGTTCGAGGGGTGCCTGTAAAATTGAGTGTGTACAACTATGATAGTGGTAAACACACAATTACCAATGGTGCACTTCACCTTAATCTTGTGGCCAAAGGATCGCCTAAAAATGGTGTGCCTGGAGTTACCACCGCAACGTTTACACCGACCACTGCAGGAAAGTATGTATGGCAATGTATGGAGCCCTGTGATACCGAAAATGGGGGCTGGTCGATGACGCATTTAGGGTACATGAAGGGGACAATATCTGTCGTTCCTTATGCGAAGAAGCAATACATTTACATGATGATTAAAGATGGACTTCAGTATGCTGCAGCCGACAAAAAAATACACGACTCGTACAGCCCAGCCAATTTCACCGTACAGGCGAACATTCCTGTTCAGGCGACAGTGGAAAACTTTGACACTGGCGAGCATAGTTTTACTGACCCCACACTAAATATTAATAAGGTGTTTAAAGCCGCTTCAAAAGAAGGGGTGCCTAGTGTCACGACATTTACATTTACACCCAAAAAAGCGGGGCAATATGGCTGGCGCTGTATTATTCCATGTGATAGTGAAAGTAACGGTTGGGCCATGAATCACAATGGATACATGATGGGCAATGTGACTGTCACACCATAACTGCAAGCCGTGAACGTATCGTACTTCAGCCAAACGGGTGATGATGATCACCCGTTTCATATTGTCATTTACATGATATACTGAACAAAATGGACTAGTCTTTATGCAGCTTACTTTTTAAGGCAATGTAAGATACGATTATTTTGCAATAAGTTTTTTTCTATTTAGTCACTGTATGAATAAAAAACTTAAAATTATTAATTGCATTGGCAAACCAATAGAAATATTGGGACGCAAAGCTACGGGTCTAAAGGCATATAGTTATGGTCGTCTATGATCGCCGGGTTGCTACGTTATGCTTATACATAACAATAACTTGGCGACCGTTCTGGTTAGGAACGGTCGTTTGATTTTGGGAGGGTGTAAGATGTCTGCGCCAAGCGGGATGGAATCCATGTTGGATATGTATATCTTTGAAACTGATCAGAATATTGAGCAGTTAGAACAAATTATTTTATCCAGTGAAAAATCAGGCACGTTTACAATGGAAGAAATTAACGAAATTTTTCGTATAATGCATACGATTAAAGGTTCTTCGGCGATGATGAACTATACTGATATTGCTGCGCTCGCACATTCATTGGAAGATGCATTCTACTATTTACGTGAAAGTCGGCCTGATCACATCGATTATGCGTCATTATCTGATCTGATATTTGAAGGTATTGATTTTATGAAATTGGAGCTTGACAAAATTAAGAATGGGAACGACCCTGATGGGGTTGCTGAAGCATTAAATCAAAAAGTGAAGGTTTTTTTGCAATTTTTAATGGAACCAGTGGACACACGCAATGTATATAAAGCAGTGATTTTCTTTCAAGATGGCTGTGAAATGGAAAATATTCGCGCGTATACGATTATTCATAATTTGCAAGATTTAGTAGAAGACATCACTTATTATCCCAATGATATTCTGGAAAATAATGATGCTGCAGAGATCATTAAAGAACAAGGGTTTCAGGTGTCTATTACAACAAGTCACAGCTTTGAAGAAATCAATGATTTTTTCAATCAGACTATCTTTTTAAAAGAACTCGAGTTATCCGTTGTGGATAATAGCAATGGTTCGCAAACTCCCGAGGGGACTGTTGCCAATGAGGCATCCCCTAGTGTATCTAGTGCACACGATAAAGACAGTTCAGATGCGCATGTGTCTGTGCAGCAAAGCCTGATTAGTGTGAACGTGGATAAATTGGATAAATTCATGGATCTGGTTGGGGAATTAGTGATTGCCGAGGCGATGGTATCTCATAATCCTGATTTAGTGGATCTTGAACTGGATAATTTCGGCAAAGCGGCGCGTCAACTACAAAAAATCACTATCGAATTACAAGATATCGCTATGTCTATTCGCATGGTGCCGTTAGCCTCTACTTTTCATAAGATGAGTCGGTTGGTTAGAGACATGTGTAAAAAATTAAACAAAAACGTAGAATTAGAAATTATTGGTGAAGATATTGAAGTGGATAAAAATATCATTGAACACATTTCAGATCCATTGATGCATTTAGTGAGAAATGCGATTGATCATGGAGTGGAATCGGAGGAAGAGCGACAGGCAGTCGGGAAGATAGCGCCTGCCAAGGTAATTCTTGAAGCAAGAAATTCTGGTAGCGACGTCTTGGTTCAAGTTAGGGACAATGGGAGAGGACTATTAAAAGCAAAGATTATAGAAAAAGCGAAGCAACACAACATGCTTTATAAATCCGAACAAGACATGACGGATCGGGAGATTTATAATTTAATACTTTTGCCTGGGTTTTCCACGAATGATCAAATTACTGAGTTTTCGGGTCGTGGAGTCGGTATGGACGTGGTCACTAAAAATATTGAAAGTATTGGTGGGTCAGTACTGGTTGACAGCGCACCCAATGAAGGGACTACGATTACTCTCAAAATCCCATTGACACTTGCGATTATTGATGGAATGAATATTAGAGTAGGAAAATCAAGGTATACTATTCCTACAACGGCAATTAAGGAATCCTTTCGCCCGAATAGCAAAGATGTGATTAAAGATCCTGATGGTAACGAAATGATCATGGTTCGCGGTGAGTGTTATCCCATCATTCGACTTCATCATTTGTTTGGAGTGAAGTCGGATTCGACCATTTTGCATCAAGGAATTTTTATCATGATTGATTACGAAAATAAATACTATTGTTTATTTGCAGATGAACTTCTTGGCAAGCAACAGGTAGTGGTCAAATCGCTGCCAAAATACATTAAAAACATTAGGAAAATACGTGGTCTTGCAGGGTGCACGTTGCTGGGCGACGGGAGTATCAGTTTAATTCTTAATTTGGCAGGTATTATCTAAAGGGAATGAAGCAGGAATGGGTCAAAATTTAGTAAAGACAACAATTAAGATATTGGTGGTGGACGATAGCTATTTGTTTAGGGAAATTGTTGCTCGGGGAGTGATCATTGATCCACAATTAGAAGTGATCGGCAAGGCATCCAGCATAGGAGAAGTGAGAGGGATTCTTGCACTGAGTCAACCAGATATCTTATTGTGTAGTTCTAATTTCCCGAATATTTACCTGTTTAATATCCCTGTATTATTTATTGGTAATAGTCACCAATTTGTTCCCTCGGCTATGAATGATATGGTGATAGGCGTGATCACAAAACCGGATGTACAGTCAGCCGCGGAAGTGGAGCAATTTATTGTTGAGATTATCAGCAGGGTGAAGGCTATAAAAATGGATGTACACACTCCGTGGGGCTCAACGCAACGGAATGCGAAGATTAAATTAATTGCCATAGGGGCTTCTACAGGGGGAACCGAGGCGTTATTTAGAGTATTAAAAGAATTACCTGCGCAACTTCCTGGTATCGTGATTGTGCAGCATATTCCGCCTGTTTTTTCAAAAATGTTTGCGGAAAGATTGAATCAACAAACGCAGATTAGTGCCAAAGAGGCACAGACTGGGGATTTGATTGAGCCTGGCAATGCCTATATCGCACCTGGTGATCAGCATATGAAGATCATTAAAGTGGGGGATCGATTTCGCATCGAATGTTTTCAGGGCGATCGGGTAAATGGGCATTGTCCTTCTGTCGATGTATTGTTTCATTCTGTTGCAAAGTTGGCAGGTAGTGAGGCTTTGGGAATTATTCTTACAGGAATGGGGCGAGATGGCGCTAAAGGGCTTCTTGCCATGCGTCAAAGTGGTGCAAGAACCATCGGCCAAGACGAGAAAAGCTCCATCGTTTATGGTATGCCAAAAGTTGCTTTTGAAATTGGTGCTGTCGAAATTCAGCTTCCACTCGACAAAGTTTCAGAAAAGATCATATCTCTTTTGGGGTTGGTGTAAAAAGGTTGAAGTGAGTGGGCGTGAGATATACAATGAAAACACACGGTCATGATCAATGGTTACTTTTTGGAAAGTAGGCGATAAGTATATGAAAGTAGCAGCAGTGATTACAGAAGACGGGCAAACAGTGATGCCGCTTGTTCAGGGGGATCGTATTCGAATTCGCGATCTGGCGAGTAAAGAGGAATTTGAAATTCCAAACCCAGCGATGTCAGCAACTAGTGGGCGTAGAATTGCAGTAGTGAAGGCATTGTTGGAGAATGGCGTTGATACTGTCATCTCGCCCCCCGAAGCTTTTTGTGCCCATTCTTACAGTGTGGCAAAAACCAATGAGCTGAAATTTTGGAGGGTGGCATCTGGGTCGACTTGGAATTCACTCTGGAATGGGGTGGAAGCGCCAACGGACATCAAGTTGGTTCAAGAACTTCCAGAAGATGAACTGGCTAGCCATGGTCATCATCATCATCACTAATTTGAGTATTACAATCACGATTAATTGACCGTCTATTCAGTATGGACGGTTTTTTTATTGAAAGTAATAAAATAAAAACAGTGGACCAATGATAAGGGGCGAGCCATAGTGAGCGAGATGGAAGATTATAAACAACAGATTGTTGAATTTGGACGAAAAATGTTGCATGATCAATTGGTTCGTGGAACCTCTGGGAATCTGAGCGTTATTGACCGTAATGCAGGAATAGTGGCAATCACACCTACAGGAACTAATTATGAGTACTTAAGTAGCGAGCAAGTGACGGTGCTGACGATGACTGGGGAGCGCCTAGCAGGTCATGCTCCTTCTTCTGAGTATTCTATGCACCTTGCGATTTATCGAGCTCGCGACGATGTTCGCGCGATAGTTCACACCCATTCTATGTATGCTACCTCGTTTGCTGTGCACGGCAAGTCTATTCCCGCGATTCATTACATGATCACCATGATGGGTGGGGCACAAATTCCCATCACGCCTCACTATGAACTTTATGGTACAGAAGCATTGGCGAAGTCTGCAGTGAAAACCCTTGGACTAACCTATCATGCTACACTTTTACGAAATCATGGTGTAATCACTACGGGTTCAACGTTAGCAGAGGCTTATCAACGAGCGGTCGTGGTTGAAGAGATGGCTGAGTTGTATCATCATGCGTTAGCTATTGGAGAACCGGTGTTATTGACGGAAAAGGAGATTCGTTTAGTTTCTTCAAAAATTGCACAGTACGGAAAAATGCAAGAGTAAAGGGGGCGACATTCGCGGTGGCGACTGAAGGAGCAATGACGTTGATAGCAGGACACCAAGTGGTTCGTTATGTCCAAGGAGTGGGAGTCAGCGAATTTTCTGATGTGGTTGCCACTGAATATGCGCTGACTATTTTTGTGAATGATGAAGAAATGGCTACGATCGTTTGTAGTCCGGCGCATATGGAGGATCTCGTAGTGGGGTTTTTGGCGTCAGAGGGAGTGATTCGCTCTATTGATCAAATTGAAGATCTGTATGTGAACCGCTTACGTGGAATGGCAAGAGTGAAAACTTCAAACCACACCAACTTCAATCAGGAGTTTTACAATAAACGATACATTGCTTCCTGCTGTGGCAAGAGTAGACAAACTTTTTATTATTACAATGATGCTCATATCGCAAAAAAAAATACAGATTCTTTTAAAATTTATCCAGACGATGTGTTTCGTGCGATGGAATCGATGGAAAAAAGTTCAGATGTATTTCATGATACAGGTGGGGTACACATGGCCAGCCTGGCAGATGACAAACAAATCATTCTATCGCGAGCCGATATCGGGAGGCATAATGCATTAGATAAAATTTACGGGTATGCACTCTCGCAACATCTTGACCTCAAAGGAAAATTTATCGTTTTTAGTGGTAGATTATCTTCAGAGATTTTGATCAAGGTATCTAAAATAGGCATAGGGTTAGTGCTCGCAAAATCTGCGCCAACGAAGTTGGCATTAGAGATAGCAGACGAACTTAATATCACCACTATTGGGTTTGTTAGGAGCCAAACGTTTAATATTTACACGCATCCTGAACGAATTGTAATATAACAGGAATATTTAGGCTCCACTAACTAGATTTAAGTCCCGCATGGAAATAGACTGGTAAGATCTTGGTAATTCGTTGCTTTTAAAGCGTGCAAAATCTTTCACTGCGACAGCCAAATAATCTTTTAATCCTAAATTTTTCATAGGAATGTCTTCAAAGCTCCAGATGTATAGAAAAAAACCTTCATCTGTATCTAATACTGCATAACGTTGGTTGTTTTCCATGTGCAATAACACACGGCGAACGACGGCCATAAAATAATCCCCCTTAGTTCATTGCGTTTAGCGCATGTTCGATGTCGTGTGCAATGGTCTCTGGAGTAGTGGCGGGGGCAAAGCGCCTAAGAATATGACCATCATGGGAAATTAGAAATTTTGTGAAGTTCCATTTAATTGGTTCTGTATGCAAAATGCCTGGTGCGTTCTTTGTTAGGTATTTATAGAGTGGATGAGCAGTTGATCCATTCACATCTATTTTAGAAAAAACAGGGAATGATACTCCGTAATTGAGTTGGCAAAACTTTTGAATTTCCTCATTGCTACCAGGCTCTTGCCCACCAAACTGATTGCAGGGGAACCCTAGTATGGAGAAACCACGATCTTTAAAGTGTTCATATAGTTCTTCAAGTCCTTTATATTGCGGGGTAAAGCCACATTTGCTGGCCGTGTTCACGATGAGTAATACCTGATCTTGATAATTATTGAGGGATACTTCCTTGCCATCAGCTTGATAGACAGTAAAGTCGTAAATTGACATTCGTATCAGTCCTCCGTTCTATCTCAAGATTTCTTGGCAAGTTGATTATAGCATTTTTTAGATGGTACATTATCCTCAGGTAAATCGTCAAAATTCAAATATGGTGAGGTTGGAATCATGAAAAAGGTAATGTTTGTGGAAATCGGCATGGGAGTAGACTTGCATGGGCAGGATGTCAATACTGCCTGTGTACGGGCCGTCCGCGACGCGATCGGCCATAACTCAATGCCAGGCATGCGAAGTGTTTTGCAAGATGAGGACATCAATAACATGCAGGTGAAAGTGACGCTGGGAATCCCTGCTTTCATGGACAAAGTGGACGAAGAAGCGATCAAATCCGTCATACCCTATGGCAAAAAAGAAATCGTCATAGTGCATGGAGGGTTGATCGCTTCTAGTGGAGTGGTATTGCCAGATAAAGGCGACATCAACGACGATGTGATTATTGTGAATGCGGTAGTAGAAGTCGGCTATTAAACCGCTTTTGCTTTGTTTCGGTAATGCGAAGTAATGCCGATAAAAATTAACGCTACGATGGCGATCAGAAAAGCAGCATAGTACAGGTCGTTAAAGCCTTGTTGGGCCACCGTGTGAATGGCCTTTGAAATGGCAGTTCTCACACTGGGTATGGGAATTTGTTGGATTTGGTTGTTGATGTTCCCAAAGCTTTGCAAGGCGTGCATCTTGGCTAGTTCACTAGGTGGAATGGAATTTGGAGAAATCCCTGCCGCACTCAAGTTTTTCATCAACTCAGTTGGGAATTTTGCCATCGATCGGCTTAAAAATCCGGCAAATATTGTAGGTCCCAAGGTCATGCCTACTTGACGGGACAAAGACAGAATACCTAGTGCAGTAGCCTTGTTATCCGGCACATTCTCTGTAATCAGGAAGTTGACTGGTGCTCCGAGTGTAACGCCTACGCCAAATCCGATGAATGAACTGGCAATCACCATTTGCCACGTGTGCTGTACCCATAGTGGGAATAAAAGTGCGCCTAATGCAGCCGCAATCATGCCAATGGTTAACGTGCCAATAGGACCTCGTTTGTCCATAAAAGCGCCTCCTCCCATGGCACCGACACCAGATGCGATGGCCATCGGCGTATACCAGTAACCTGCTTGACTGGTAGGCCAGCCCAAAATGAGCTGATTAAATGCGGGGAGAAAGATAACAGAAGCTAAAGTTAACCCAGAGGTGAGTCCGATGGCAAGCGTCCAGCGGAGTTCCGTTCTGCGAAAAAGCTGCATCGGAATGAGCGGGTCTTTGCCGCGATTGGCGATCGTTCTTTCAATAAAGAACATTGCGATCAGAAGAATGATCCCTGTGAGGAAAAAACCGTAAAATTGGGGGTTGGCAATGCTGGCCCCTAAATTTGCACCCTTTAAATTGGTTAAACTATACATTAGTGATAGCATGGCGAGGGACAGGGCGACAATACCTGTGAAATCTAACCCTGAAGAAACCGTTGATTTATTCTCCTTAATTGAACGCATGCTAAAGATAACAAGTAACAAGGCGATCGGCACGTTGATCCAGAACAACCAGTGCCAGTCGTTGTGGGTGAGACCCAAGATCAGTGAGCCAATGTTGGGGCCTAAAATGGCGGCAATTCCGTTCATTCCACCTACCATACCTAGCGCCTTGCCCTGACGATCTAGTGGGAAGGTGGATACGATGTAGCCATTGGCAATCGGAAAAATACCACCCCCGCCAAGTGATTGGATGACTCTGCTGATGAGGATCATGGTAAAGGAGTGGCTGAGTGCCACGAGCATCGAGCCTAGGCCAAATATGCTGACACCGATAATGAACATCCTTTTTCGGCCATAGTCATCTGAAAGTTTTGCCATTATAGGAATGCTAACAGCAAGCCCTAGCGTGTAGATGGTGATCAGCCACGATCCCCAGTTGGCATTAACTCCAAATGATGAAATGATTGTGGTTAGGGCAGAGGACATAATTCCATTATCTAAACCACCCATAAATACCCCGATAGCAAACAGGGTGAGGGCAATGCCTTGTTTGTTTTGTAACATCTAGCAACCTCCTAGTTTTTGATAGTCGAAATTGAATAATCGCGTAAAACTAAAACTCGAATAGATTATATTAGTCTTTGACTGAATAGTCAACACCGACTATAATTGCAATCAAAGAAACGTTAATAGTAAGGCAGGTGATAGTCAGTGGACAGTCGCAGTTTGCTCCTTCTAGGTATGCTGAAAGCACATAGTAGGCATGGCTATCAAATCAATGAAATTATTGAGCACAATTTGAGCTATTTCATTGATATTAAAAAATCTACCGCCTACACCATTCTTGATCGCCTTAGTGAGGCGGGTTTGGTGAGCATGACGACGCAACAGGAAGGGAATCGCCCTCCACGAAAAGTTTATTCCATTACTCCAACTGGCGAGCGCAAATTTCACCAACTTTTAAGGGAAAATTTAGAAATGCTCGATCTTCAATACTTTGAAGAGGACGTGGGCATGATTTTCATTGATCATTTGCCGGCAGCTGAAGCGCAGCATGCGCTAAAGGAAAAGCTGCGACGTGTTGATGAACAAATTGAGATTTATCAGGCCGTCCCCCATCACGAAGTAGGTAGTGGCGTGAATATTGCAATCAGTCACCACTTACATTTGCTTAATGCAGAAAAAGAGTGGCTTCTTCAGTTGATATCACAAGAAACCACATTAGAATGGTAAAATGAAACAGGCGTTAATTTTAAGCATAGGGAGTGAGAAGTGTGTTTGTGTCTGATTTATTGAAAGATAAGGTTGTGGTAATTACAGGCGGAGGTACAGGATTGGGTCGTTCATTAGGAGAACGCTTTCTGGAACTAGGAGCCAAGTTGGCAATCACCTCCCGAAAAGAAGAAGTGTTACAGGAAGCCGCTGCCCAAATGGCCCAAAATGGTGGGGAAGTTTTTTATACTCCTTGTGACGTTCGTGATCCAGAACAAGTGGCGCAAATGGTGGAAGCCATCTGGCAACACTATGGGAAAATTGATGTATTTGTGAATAATGCGGCAGGCAATTTTATTAGTCCTACTGAGCGGCTGTCGACACGAGCGATTGACTCTGTATTAAATATTGTGCTGCACGGGACATTCTATTGCACGATGGAAGTGGGTAAACGCTGGATAGAAGCGGGCGTTCCGGGCACATTTCTTAATATTGTCACTACCTATGCTGCGTCTTCAGCTGGCTCTGGATTTGTGACCCCATCGGCTGCCGCGAAGGCAGGGGTGTTGTCTCTCACTCGCTCATTAGCAGTAGAGTGGGCAAAGTATGGAATTCGACAAGTGGCCATTGCGCCAGGACTCTTTCCGACTGAAGGTGC
>JAJZCJ010000054.1 GCA_021846145.1 Bacillota bacterium | reverse complement strand
TCGCACGAAAAAGAGGTTCAGGTTTTAATACCATCCCTGCCCCTCCACCGAATGGGTAATCATCTACTGTATGATGGCGATCAAGCGAATAATCCCTGAAATTAACCAATCGAATACGCACAGCATCGATTTCTTGCGCACGCTTGATCACGCTAGTTTGTAAGTAGGCGTGAAATACCTCAGGAAATAATGTGAGTACGTCAATCTTCAAATCAGGTCCCTACCGTTTACTTAAATTTCATCAATTAAGCCAGGCAATAAATGAATGCGCATCTTCTTGCTTTCTACATCTACATCAAGGATACAATCAGGAATAGCTGGAATTAAAACATCTTTCCCATTTGGTTGGCGAACCACATATACATCATTCGCGCCAGGGGATAACACATCTGTAATCGTTCCCACCAGTTCTCCACTTTCCGTAATCACCTGGCAATTAATCAAATCATCAATCCAGTATTCACCATCCGGTAATGACGGTGCGTCTGTTCGTTCAATTTTTAAATCCGCCCCACGCAAACTCTCAACCTGCTCAAGCGTCTCATATCCTTCAAACACAACAAGGTAGAGCGATTTATGCATACGGGCTGATTTCACTACCAATTGCGACGTTAACTGTTTTTGTTTTGAATGAAGCACCAATTTGGAGCCAGGAGCATAACGAAGTTCAGGATAATCTGTCCGTGACATGACTTTCACTTCACCCTTCAAGCCATGTGTACCAACGATGGTGCCGACGGTAAACATTTCCCCCACAGCCGTTAACCCTCCCTTCACATTAACCAAAACACACCGGCCTAACTCGCCATTACTTGGCCATTTTGCCTGATCTCAACCACCGTGCCATCTTTAATAACAATTTCACTACCTTGAACTACTGCATCCCAAGAGTCGCCGACCTTAACATCCACGGTAGTCTCCACTGTGCCATTAGCTACTTCTGAGCCAACGTCCATTTGCTGGATCTGTGTCAATTGCTGAATTAATTGTTCTCGTTGTTCAATGCGTTGTGCCTTCTCTTGCTCGATTTTTACTTCAGCTGCTTGGATCGCACCGTCACCTTGCTTTTCGGCATCTCGTAGCCATTGCTTGCTGCGAAACTCCAGTTCCTCAAGTTCTGCAATCGTACTGTTAACCAGCCTTCTGAGTTCAGCTAACCATGCTTGTTTGGTGTCTTCTGTCAAAACAACTTTAATCGTAACAGGTTGGCGAATAGTGATCAAAATGAACACTCCTTTAATTGTGTATTTGAGATAAGCACCCATAAAGCAAGCGGCAAAACAGGGGCTGATCCCCCGTCCTGCCCCTTTTTATACAATTTCAATAGACACGTTCTTTCTTTCTGGAAATGAAGCCGCAACTACAACGTTGCGAATTGATTTAACAGTACGGCCACCTTTGCCAATCACTTTGCCGACATCTTCAGGAGCTACGCTTAATTCAAAAGTAACTCCACGCTCAGTATCTACTTCTCGAATCATGACCGCATCAGGTTGATCCACAAGGTGACGAACGATTAATTCGATCAATTCTTTCATGCAAATCGCCTCCGCGACTCCCTGCCATGGGAACTAACTTATGCTTTATTATGACGGGATTCATGGTGCTTTTTCATAACGCCAATTTTACTAAGCAATGAACGAGCGGTATCAGAAGGTTGAGCACCCACTTGCAACCAATATAACGCGCGATCTTCTTTAATTTGAATTTGCGCAGGGTTGGTTAACGGGTTGTATATGCCGATCTCCTCAACAAAACGTCCATCACGCGGGGCGCGAGAATCTGCCACTACCACACGATAGAAAGGACTTTTCTTTGCGCCCATTCTCTTTAAGCGAATTTTTACTGCCAATATCTTCACCTCCTTAACGTAGTCTGATCGTTATCTTTTTTTCTTGTGGCGATGAGTGCGCTGCTGTGGCAGTCCAGAATTTCCCTGTATCGAATTTGCCAACTCACCCAATCCGCGAGCCTTCTTTTTTCCGCTAGGCCCACTGAACATCTTCATCATCTTGCGCATCTCTTCAAATCGCTGAAGCAGTTGGTTGACATCCTTGACCTGCGTACCACTACCCTTGGCCACACGCACCCTACGACTAGAACTCTTCATGATCAATTCTGGTTTTTTGCGCTCTTCCTTGGTCATCGACAAGATGATCGCTTCCACCTTACCTAGCTGACCCTCATCCAATGATTTGCCCTGCAATTGATTTTTTAACTTATTCATCCCAGGTATCATGCCAAGAATTTGATCGAGCGGCCCCATGTTGCGCATCTGGCGTAATTGACTAAGAAAATCTTCTAGTGTGAATTCGTTGCGGCGAATTTTCGCTTCTAAATCTTTCGCTTCTTTTTCATCAAAAGTAGCCTGTGCCTTTTCAATGAGCGTCAGCACATCGCCCATCCCAAGAATTCGCGATGCCATCCGATCAGGGTAAAAAGGTTCTAGCGCATCTGTTTTCTCGCCTGTGCCCACAAACTTCACAGGACATCCTGTCACATGACGCACCGTAAGTGCCGCGCCACCCCTTGTATCACCGTCTAGTTTAGTCAATATTAGACCTGTCAAATGTAGTCGATCATGAAAATTTTGCGCAACATGAATGGCATCCTGACCAGTCATCGCATCAATCACAAGCAGAATTTCATCTGGCTGAGAAATCGTCACGATCTCGTCCAATTCGTTCATCAACTCTTCGTCAACGTGTAACCGCCCCGCTGTGTCCACGAGTAGATAATCATACCCACCACGCCTCGCTTCAGCAAACGCGCCGCGCACAATTTCCTGAGGTGTGACTTCATTGCCAAGGTTAAATACCGGCACTTTGACCTGCTCACCTAACACCTTAAGTTGATCAATTGCGGCAGGGCGGTACACATCAGCCGCCACTAACAGTGGACGACGACGCTCCGCAAGTGTGAGATACCTCGCTAACTTTGCAGCCGCTGTCGTCTTCCCCGCACCTTGCAACCCTACCATCAACACAACTGTTGGTGGTTTAGCCGCATGAGCGATCTTCTCTTGTGCGCCGCCCATCAATTCCACAAGTTCGTCATTAACAAGCTTCACTACCTGTTGCGCTGCCGTTAAACTTTGCAACAATTCTTGTCCCACTGCTTTTTCACGAACGCGTTCGGTAAAGTCCTTAGCCACTGCATGATTAACATCCGCCTCTAAAAGCGCACGGCGAATCTCACGCATCGCTTCCTTGACATCTTCCTCGGTCAACCGGCCTTTGCCCCGCAATCGCTGCAATGTGACTTGCAGGCGATTTGTCAGCGTATCAAACACGCATGTTCACTCCAATTCACACCATGAGCTCATTGATCAAAATTCTAATTTCATCACTCAGACACCCTTGTGTATGTAAGTGCTCTGCTAGCACCTGTAGCGCACCTTGCCTCTGTTGATGCGCCTTAGCAAGTCCTAGCTTCTCCTCGTAACTATAAAGCTGCTGTATTGTTCGATGAATCGCATCATGTACGGCCTGCCTCGACACTGTCAATTGCTCCGCAATCTCCGCAAGCGACAAATCTTCCATGTAACGAAGTTCCATAATCAACTGTTGTTTGTCTGTTAACAAACTTCCATAATAATCGATAAGGATGCCAACTTCTACGGTCTTTTCGAGCATAGGCACTCCACCTTGCTTCTTAACTTTCACAGCATACAGTAGTAGAATCAGCCTGTCAAGTATAATCCCTTGTCAGATGCTTTAACTGGCAAAAGTTAGGCTCGCGAGAACAACGCCTCTACAAAATCATTAGCCGCAAATGGCTGCAAATCGTCAATTCTTTCACCAACACCAACCCATTGAATGGGAATCTTCAATTCCTGATAAATCGCAATCACCACGCCGCCTTTTGCCGTCCCATCCAGCTTAGTCAACACAATGCCTGACAACTTTGCCGCCTCGTTAAACATTTTCGCTTGTACGATCGCGTTTTGCCCCGTGGTAGCGTCAAGCACCAGTAATACTTCATGATCACCATCTGGCACTTCCCGATGAATGATGCGGTTGATTTTCTCCAATTCTTCCATCAAGTGCGCCTTATTCTGAAGCCTTCCGGCCGTATCGCAAATGAGCAAATCGGCGTCCCGTGCTTTGGCAGCTTGAATTCCATCAAAAATAACGGCTGCCGCATCGGCACCTTGGCTTTGCCGAATTACTTCCACTCCTGACCGTTCGCCCCAAACTGCCAACTGTTCAATCGCCGCCGCACGAAATGTATCTCCTGCCGCAATTAGCACTTTTTTGCCCGACGATTTATAGTGGTTGGCTAATTTTCCAATGGTGGTGGTCTTACCGACACCGTTTACCCCCACAACAAGAATGACCTGCAACCCGTGCGCAAAAGCCGGTTGAGATGGCTCACTATCATTAGCGATAGTAAAAGTTTGCAGAATCAATTCCCGGAGCAACGGAATCAATTGATCGGCTGTCTCCAGTTTTTTGCGCTTGGCTTCCTTTATTAATAACTTAAGTAATGCTTCAGTGGTAGTTACTCCTAAATCCGCACCAAGTAGAATGTCTTCTAGATCCTCGTATACCTCTTCATCAATACGGCGGTGCCCCAGTACATCGCGCATCCGCTCAGTAAATGCTTGACGTGTTTTTACAAGCCCAGATTTAAGTCGTTGAAACAAACCCAATGTCCTTCACCTGCACCTTCACCATTATGCGATAACTGCTTCTTCATCCATCACACGCACCGAAACCAGTTTAGACACACCTGTATCCTGCATCGTAACGCCATATAACACATCGGCAGCTTCCATCGTTCCGCGTCTGTGGGTGATAACGATAAACTGCGTCTCTGCTGAAAACTGCTTTAAAAACTCAGCAAAGCGAGCCACATTGACCTCATCCAGCGCAGCTTCCACCTCGTCGAGTACGCAAAAAGGTACCGGCTTCACTTTTAGAATGGCAAACAGCAACGCTAGCGCAGTAAACGCCCTTTCTCCGCCAGATAAAAGCGAAAGATTTTGCATTTTTTTACCAGGCGGTTCTGCCAATATTTCAATCCCGTCAAGCAGCGGATCGCCAATTCCTGCTAACCTCAAATCTGCACGACCTCCGCCAAATAACACCTGAAACACTTCTTGAAAATGCGAACGTACTTGCACAAATGTTTCTGCAAATCGCTTACCCATTTCCGCATCCATTTGCGCAATGAGTTCGCGCAATTGTGTCTGTGCCTGTTGCAAATCCGATTCTTGATCTGCCAAAAATTGATAACGTTCGCGAATACGCTCATATTCCTCGATGTCGCCAAGATTGACACCCACAAATTTCTTCAATTCCTGACGTAGTGACACTAATTGTTCCTTGGCGGTTGCTAACGGCTGATCCAACGTAAATCGCACTCTGGCTAGTTCAATCCCGACCCCGTGTTTTTCCCTCAACTCATTTTCTTTGGCCTCTAACTCAACAGACATTTTACCAAGTGTCAGCTGTAATTCATGCACATGACCTTCCTCTTGTCGCCTGAGTGAGCGCAGTACTTGCACTTGGTCTTCAAATTTAGCAAAAATTTCAGCGTGATGCTGCCGAGTAGACTGTGCATTTTGCAAATCTGTTTCCGCTTTTGTGAAAAGCGCCCGACAGTTCTCTCGTTCGGTGTCAAGTTGTACAAATTGTTCACGCAAAACCTCCATACGAGCAGACAAAGTGGCAAGTGTTTCGCTTGTCCTTTGTTGATGATCTTGATGTTGCGCTAGTTCTTGGGACAACCGCTGATGCGAAGTTGCCACGCTGCGCAATGCCTCTTCACATTCAGCAAGCTGCACCCTTTGTTCTGTCCACTCATCTTGGTTTTCTTCTTGCTTTGCCTCTTGTGCTGCAATTTGTCCATCAAGTTGGCTAATGGTTGTTTCAGCATTGGCAACTTGTTCTGCAATTTGCGTCACAGTTTGCTGCAAACGGTTCTTTTTTGAAAGCGCCTCAAGCAATTCGTTTTCTAATTGAACCGCTTCTATCTGCATCATTTCTGCACTTTCTACTTGCTTACGATAGGCCAATTCATTCATTTGCCACTCATTGGTCCGTTCGCGCAGCGCACGCTCCAATTGGCGATGACGTTCCTCCAACATATTCCATTTCTTGCGCATCTCGTGCTCTTTGTTGTCAGCAATCAACATGTCCTTTTCAATGGCGAGAAGCTGCAATTCAACCACTTGCAACTCGCCAGTCACTTCTTCTACGCCGCGATTAATCGCGAGCAAGCCAGAACCACGTCCGCTTTGACTGCCCCCAGTCATTGATCCGCCGGGATGAACTACATCCCCTTCAATTGTGACAATGCGGTAACGATGATTCAATTTGGCGGCCACAGTATTGGCCACTTCAAGGTTGCTTACCACTAGTACCTGTCCAAGCAAAAACTCGGCAACAGGCACAAGCGTTTGCTCCACTTCCACCAACTCAGAAGCAACACCGACAAAACCAATCACTTGACCCACTTGTTCCCGATCTTTACCAGGAAATCTTCTACCTGTTAGTACTGACAGAGGCAAAAAAGTGGCTCTCCCTAAATTATTCTTTTTGAGGTAGGCAATCGCCTTACGCGCTGACACTTCAGTGTCTGTCACTACATTTTGCAGGCTACCCCCAAGCGCTGTCTCAATCGCAGTCTCCCACTCTTGCTTGACTTTGAACAAATCCGCCACCGCACCAATGACACCTTCGACTTGGTTTTTTTTCACCGCATGCAAAACAGCCTTAGGCCCATTTGCAAACCCTTGCCTCGCTTCGTGCATCCCTTGCAGCGCACGCAGTCTGCTATGTAATTCAATACGCGATTTTTCTATCTGCGCAGCTTGTTTTTGAAAACCCCGTTGCTCTCCTTGCACTACCTGCCACGCTTGATTATGTTGATGTTGCTCATTTTCCAATTGCTTGATTTGAGCATCTAGTGTTTGCAGTTCCCCTTTTGCACTTTCGTGCATTCGCATGAGGCGAAGTGCTTCCTCTGCTGCCCCGTCCTGTTCCATCTTCACTCGTTCCAAACGCCGCTGCTGCTGCGTCAGTTGCAAATCGGCATTGTGTAATTCATTGCGATCAGCGGCCTGCTTACGCATCAGTTCAATCATTTGCGAGCGTGTATCAGCAAGCTGACCACGCAGTTGTTGTAAGTGGTTCTTATCCAATCTTTCTTCTTGGTGTCGCTTTATTTCAATGCGCAATTCATTGGCTTTTTGATCCAATTCCATTTGGCGCTGGTTCTGCGTCACTTGTTCTGCCTCGATAACACTAATTTCCTGCGCTATTTTTTGTGCGAGTTGTTGCCCTTCCTCCCACTGCTGAGTAAGATTGGCTTGCCTCTCCGCATGCACACGCAAATCGCCTTCATTTTTTTCCACATTTGCCGTGGCATCAAGACGATCTGCCTGGACACATTGTACAGCCCGCTCGCTTTCTTCCAACTGTGCGCGCAACTTGATTAATTCACTGTCAGCTGCAGTTTCCTTATCCACGATTTCCTGTACCTTACGTTGGTGTGCCGTCATGCGCAAAGCTAACGTTTGATTATTGCTCAAAAGACGATCAAATTCAGCCGTGATCACAGCTGCAGATAATTTTTCCTCCGATAATAACACTTGTTGATAAGCAATCGCCACTTGCGACCGTTGCTCCAGTGGCTCCAATTGTAAATATAATTCAGCAATTAAGTCGCGCACGCGAAACAAACTTTGATCTGCATCAGCTAGTTTTTTCTCTGCTTCTTTGCGCCTGACTTTGAACTTTACAATCCCAGCTGCTTCTTCAAAGATACCACGACGATCCTCTGGTTTATTAGATAAAATTTCCTCAATTCGCCCTTGACCGATGACCGAATAAGCTTCGCGTCCCATGCCAGTGTCCATAAATAATTCACTGATATCTTTGAGCCGACAGGCTGTCTGATTAATAAAAAATTCACTTTCACCTGAACGGTAGACCCTACGCGCCACTGCCACTTCGGTAAAATCAATCGGCAGCAGATGATCGCTATTATCAAAAAACAACCGAACTTCAGCATAATTAACAGGCTTGCGAGCATCGCTCCCAGCAAAAATAACATCCTCAAGCTTCATCCCACGCAGTAGTCGAATGCTTTGTTCCCCAAGCACCCAACGAACTGCGTCGGCAATGTTGCTTTTCCCGCTTCCGTTAGGTCCCACGACAGCCGTCACACCAGCAGAAATCCCCAACTCAGCACGGTCAGCAAAAGATTTAAATCCAATTAACTCGAGGCGCTTAACAAACACAGCAACTCTCCTTTAACGCATCCCAATCATAGACAACGCTGATTGTGCAGCCTTTTGCTCTGCTTCTTTTTTTGATCGACCTGAACCTTCACCGTAAATTGTCCCTGCCACTGCGACTTGGACGACAAATTTGCGCTCATGCGCAGGTCCACTTTCAGAAACTGTCGAATAGCTCAAATCCCCTAAAGATTCTTTTTGCACCAATTCCTGCAATAATGTTTTAAAATCTTTGCGCCATGAATCATCCGCAAATCCACTGCGTGGAATCCGAGAATAAAAGTGCCGAGCTAAAAAATCATCGACTGCAGGCAAGCCCTGGTCCAAAAAAAGTGCGCCTAAAAACGCTTCGACAACATCAGCCAAAAGACTTGAGCGCCCTCTGCCACCGGAGATTTCTTCTCCTTTACCAAGACGTAAATTTGGCGGAAAGCGCAATTCTTTTGCAAACGATGCAAGTGATGGCTCACAAACAATGGCCGCGCGCATTCTTGTCAGATCGCCTTCAACAGCGCTAGGATACTGACGATATAAATATTGACTCACACACAATTCCAGCACCGCATCGCCCAAAAACTCAATGCGTTCATTGTCTGTCAAGTTAGCCAGTCGATGTTCATTTTTATAAGAAGAATGAGTGAATGCAGCCTCCAAAAGGGCAGAATCACGAAACTCAACATGTAATTCTGCAACCCATTGACGAAGGGACTTCATGCCCACCACTAACACATCCCTAACTATTCTGCATATTTTTTAAAAAGTAGACTTGCATTGTGACCACCAAATCCAAAAGAATTAGACATGGCATAAGTAAGTTCTTTTGATTTTGGTTGATTGGGTACATAATCCAAATCACATTCAGGATCGGGATTTTCTAAGTTGATCGTCGGCGGCATAAGGTTGGCATTGATTGCGAGAATGGTGGCAATGGCCTCTACTCCTCCTGCAGCACCCAACAGATGACCTGTCATCGACTTAGTAGAACTCACTGAAAGCTTATACGCATGATCACCAAATACCTTTTTGATCGCTTTGGTCTCAGCAATATCACCTAAGGGTGTGGAAGTCCCATGGGCATTGATATAACCGATCTCGCGACGATCAATCCCTGCATCATCAATGGCCGCTTGCATTGCACGAGCCGCACCTTCACCAACAGGTTCAGGCTGCACTAAGTGAAACGCATCTCCACTCATGCCATAGCCAATGACTTCTGCAAGAATGTTGGCACCCCGTTTTTTTGCAAACTCCAACTCCTCAAGAATGAGAATCCCAGATCCTTCGCCCATGACAAAGCCATCCCGTCCTGAGTCAAAAGGCCGACTAGCGCGCGCTGGCTCGTCGTTGCGTTCAGAGAGCGCTTTCGCTGAACAAAAACCAGCAAAGGCAAGCGGCGTTAGTGTCGCTTCTGCTCCTCCGCAAATCATGGCATCTGCAGTTCCCAGTGCAATCATCCGAAACGCATCGCCAATCGCATTGGCTCCTGTTGCACAAGCAGATACTGGCGCACTATTAGGACCTTTTGCGCCGAATAAAATTGACACTTGCCCTGATGCCATATTGCCAATAATCATAGGAATAAAAAAGGGACTCACCCGTTTAGGACCACGTTCAAGCAAAATCCGATGTTGATCTTCAAACGTTTGCAATCCACCGATGCCAGAACCGATATATACGCCCACACGAGGAGCAATTTCTTCCGTTATCTGAAGTCCGGATTGCGTGATTGCCATATGTGATGCAGCAACGGCAAACTGAACAAAACGATCCATATGACGAAGTTCTTTGCGATCTAATTCCATGATTTCTTCAGGGTGAAAATGATAGATACTGCCCGCTATTTTAGTTGAATAATCAGTTACGTCAAAATGTTCAATTCTGCTTACACCAGAAACGCCTTGGAGCAAATTTTGCCAAAAAACTTTAACACTCATACCAATAGGTGTCATAACTCCCATTCCAGTCACTACAACTCGTCTCACAAATTCCACCTCATGTACTCAAAATGAGTATTTTCATATGAGAAAACCCCGCGCACCGCACGGGGGCTTCTCCACTGTCGGGTATGTACGACCGACCACACATCATATCGTCACTGCGAACAGCGACTAGACATGTGCCTCAATGTACTTGACCACATCACCAACGGTGGTAATTTTCTCAGCATCTTCGTCAGAAATTTCCAAGTCAAATTCATCTTCAAGCTCCATCACTAACTCCACAACATCTAACGAGTCAGCGCCTAGATTGTCTTTAAATGAAGCTTCCATGGTCACTTGAGCTTCGTCAACACCGAGGCGATCCACCACTATGCGTTTCACGCCATCATAAACTTCGGACATCCTCTCACCTCCTCCAGTGATTATACTACATGGCTAGTCCCCCGTCGACAGCAAGCACCTGACCTGTTATATAAGCAGCTTCATTAGACGCCAAAAAGCGTACCAATGCCGCCACATCATCAGGCTGCCCCAGACGGGATAAGGGAATTTCCTTTAACATGCTCGTTTTTATATCACTTGGTAAACCTGCCGTCATTTCCGTATCGATAAAACCTGGCGCAATGGCATTGACTGTGACTTGGCGGCTCGCAAATTCACGGGCGAGCGTCTTGGTTAGCCCAATGACACCAGCCTTTGCAGCCGTATAATTGGCCTGCCCCGCATTGCCGGTCAAGCCCACCACAGAAGAGATATTGATAATTCTTCCCTGTCCTGATCGCAACAAGTACCTTGAGCCCGCTTGCACCAACAAAAAAATCGATTTTAAGTTCGTGTCAAGCACCACGTCCCAATCCGTTTCCTTCATTCTCATTACTAATCCGTCACGAGTAATCCCTGCGTTATTTACCAAAAAGTCAAGTTGCCCAAACTGTTCAATTGCAGATGATATTAATTTTTTCGCACCCTCTGCAGTCGCCACATCGGCCTGTACAGCATATGCCTGACCGCCTTTTTGCAATACAGTTTCCACCAATTCAGCGGCTTTGATCTGATTGGAAGAATAACCAATCACGACTTTTGCGCCTGCATCGACAAACGCATCAACGATGGCTTGCCCAATACCACCTGTGCCCCCGGTTACCACAGCCACTTTGTCTAAAAGCGATCCAAAAGTCAAGATGGATTTCCCCTCCTATTGAAAAAACTGCACTGTTTCTACAAGTGTCTCTGGATCTTCCACATGCAAAGTTTTAACGCTTTTATCTGTCTTGCGAATCAGTCCAGACAACACGGTTCCAGGACCAAATTCAACGAAAACATCAACACCTAAAGCCACCATGTTTTTGATCGAGCGCTCCCAGAGCACAGGTGCCGCAAGTTGTGCCCGCAACGCCGCCCTCACACTATCCTCAGTGGTGAGCATCTGTGCTGAGACGTTGGCCATGAGAGGCATTTGCGGTGGATTCCATGCTGGCACACTAAGCGCCTGCGATAATTGATCTGCTGCAGGTGCCATCAGTGAGGAGTGGAAAGGGCCGCTGACATCCAGCATCACTGCTCTGCGCGCCTTTGCCTCTGGCACTCTTTTAATTAACTCTTCCACAGCACTTGTCGCGCCTGACACTGTGACCTGCCCTGGACAATTGATGTTGGCCATTTCTACGGCATAGCCAGTCTCTTGTGAAATGATTTCGCACAACTTGGTAAGTAAATCAACATCAGCACCGAGCACAACTGCCATCGCGCCTGCACCATCTGGCACTGCCTCATCCATCAGCCTGCCTCGTTTGTATACGAGGCGAAGCGCGTCCTCATAAGCAATGGCACCTGCAGCTACGAGTGCCGTATACTCTCCAAGACTGTGTCCTGCAACAAATGCAGGCGTTAACGCAAATGATTCTTGAAATGTCCTCCACGCTGCCACACTAACCGCCATAATCGCAGGTTGCGTATTATAGGTTAGACGCAACTGATCTTCTGGTCCTTCAAAAATCATCTGACTAATAGCAAAACCAAGTATCTCGTCCGCTTCAAGAATTGTCTTTTTTGCAACAGGATACGCTTGGGCAAGCGCCTTACCCATTCCCACATACTGAGCTCCTTGCCCAGGAAATACAAAAGCTAAGCTCACTCTATTCCCCCCCTTCAACGATAGAATTCAGCTCATTTTCCTGTAAGTCTTGTTCTAATGCGTGGATCAGCCCTGATGTCACCATTTTATGCGCTTGGCGAATCGCCACTTCAAAAGCACGTGTTTTTGAAGATCCATGTGCTTTCACCAACGCTCCGCGAACCCCAAGAAATGGACCGCCTCCATACTCCGCATAATCAAAGCGATTATAGAACTTACGTAATCCCCCCGCTAGCGCGAGCGTGGCAAGTTTCGTCCAAAACGTTGCGGTAAACAGCTCTTTTAGTATTTTCGAGAGCCCTGCTCCCACACCTTCATAGAACTTCAAAATGACATTGCCAACAAAGCCATCACAAACCACCACATCGCACACTTCATTCAACAGGTCGCGCGCTTCTACATTGCCAATAAAATGGGTACATGCAGGTTCTAACAACAGATATGCGGCTTTGCTAAGTTCATTGCCCTTGCCTGCTTCACTACCGATGTTCAACAACCCTGTTCGCACATCTTCCACTTGATTCGTCAAGCGCATGTAGGCTTGCCCCATTTTAGCAAATTGCACCAACTGATGCGGATTACAGTCAGCGTTGGCTCCCACATCGAGCAGAAGCACTCCTTTACCAGAAAAAGTAGGCAACACCGCAGCAAGTGCAGGGCGTTCAATCCCTTCCATGCGACCAACAATCAATAAACCAGCCACCATAAACGCGCCTGTATTGCCTGCTGAAACCATCGCGTCTGCTTTTTTGTCACGCACCAAATTAGTACACACCACAAGCGATGAATCCTTTTGCCGACGAACAGAACGAACCGGTTCAGCACCTGGATCAATCACGTCATTAGCTGGAAGAATTTCCACGTTAGACAATTGTTTTTTGAGAAAAGGTCGAATTTCCGACTCCCTGCCCACTAACACAAAGGTGGTGTCTGGGTGTTTTTCGGCCACCAAAAGTGTTCCTTCAACGGGAGCCTTTGGCGCATGGTCCCCTCCCATCGCGTCAATCGCGATTATCAATTGATTAACCTCCAGTTCTTAGCCCTACTTCACTTGTGATCAAAAAATCACCAATAAAGATAACTCCACCGTCTATTTTCGTCACGACATTCACTCGCGTATAACCTAATCGTTCGCCTGTCACCACCGCTTTTGTAACCAATACTTCCCCTGCTTTAGCGGATTTTGAAAAACGCACAGTCGCTTTTGCTGTCAATGCTTGTTTCGCATTGACAATAGCGACCGCAAGTGAATTGGCCTGCGCAAAAATATAGTGACCACGCACAATCCCCGATCGCGCAAAAGCATGCCTTTTATCAGCACGCCAAACAGAAATTCCATGTTCACCTAACTCTAAATTCACAATATCACCAAATACTTCTTCAGGTTCCAGTGTACGCAATTCACTTTGTTGCAATTCCGCAATCGCACGCAAACGCGCGCGAAGTTCGGGAATGCCAAGTGCCAGACGGTCCAAACGAATCGTCTGTACACTTACTAAAAACCGGGAGGCAAGTTCTTCATCGGTTAAAAAAGGCTCCCGCTCCAGCGTAATTTGCAACTCACTCAGTCGCATTTGACGATTTTCATGTCTCAAATAACGACACCCCAACTCATTTTGCGCTTTATATGTAATATGTCAACCCTGCTGTCAATATAAAAAAAAGAGCGTCAATGACGCAATCACGCCTCGACTCTCTTTTTTATGACTAGGCACGAACTTGACGTCCGTTATAATATCCGCAGTTTGGGCACACGCGATGCGATATCTTTAGTTCGTGACAATGAGAACATTCAATCATCCCCGGAACTGTCAACTTAAAGTGCGTCCTGCGAAGCCGTTTGCGAGTTTTCGAAGTTCGATGTTGCGGTACTGCCATATTTTCCACCTCCTAAATCAACTAATCACTATCTTTGTCTATACTCATCTCATCAAGTACTTGAGCCAGCACCTCAAGTCGCGGATCGATCAGTGTACGATTACACCCACATTCCTTGATGTTCAGATCCGCGCCACAAACAGAGCACAATCCCTTACAGTCTGCATTACAAACTGGATTTTGCTGCAGCGCGAGCACCAGCGCTTGTTCAACATAGGAATCCATGTGAATCATCGGTTCGCTTATGAAAATAATTTCATTGTCCTCATCTTCTTCATTGACCGGCAACTGCGAAAATTGTTCATGAAGCGTTGCCGTAAGCAC
>JAJZCJ010000389.1 GCA_021846145.1 Bacillota bacterium | reverse complement strand
CAAAAAATCCGACATAGCCAAATGGCAAATATCCCGTAAAACCATACAAGATATTGACCCCTTGAGCCAATGCAAGGTATACCATGGCTTGAAAAAATAAATCTTCATTGCTATACAACGACGGCATGATCAAGAACAGTAAAATAACGACGACAAATACAATTCCACCGGAGTAAAGTTGTTTACGCATGTCGAACCACCTTACCTAGAAGTCCACTTGGCTTGACCAGTAGTATGACAAACAACAGTAGATAGGGCACGAGATTGGCCCAAGCTGGAATATAGCTTTGCATGAACATCGAGGACAGACCGTAGATTAGTCCGCCTAACACGGTACCTAATGGATTACCCAATGAGCCAATTATAATAATGGAAAAAGAAGTGGTGGTGATGTCAGTCCCCATATTAGGTGTGATGCTACCTAGTAAGAATGGACTCAATGATCCCGCCGCTGCTGCCAACGCGAATCCAATACCCATCGCCCATGCAGATACGCGGTGTACGTTAATCCCACTGCTTGCTGCTTCCTCTAAACTCCCCATGACGGCTCGCGTTGCGTATCCGAGTTTGGTGTGATAGAGGTATAGATACACCATGACGATGGCAATCACACTGACCAGTGCACTGACAACCCAAGACTCCTGAAAACTTTGACCTAACACTTGAAAATTAGCAGTTCCCAGTGCTGACCAATCAATGGAGCGTGGGTTATTAGAAAAGAAAATGACCGCTAGTGCCTGAATCACCTGCGACATGCCAAAGAAAAAAATTAGGGATAGCATTTCGGGATCTTTGGAGCGCAAGAGGCGAGGGACAAACGCATAATAAAGTGCAGCACCAATAGCAATCATCACCACTATTTCGATGACAACGGATATGATCGGATTGATTCCATATAATGAATAGGCAAAATAGGCACCAAATGCACCTAGCATTAGAAAATCCCCGTGCGCCAGATTGACAAATCGCATGACGCCAAAAATCAGGTTGAGTCCAATTCCCATTAAACTACAGAACAGACCAAATAAGATTCCAGAAATAACGGTATAGATAATCACAGGCTGATTCACCCACCTTTCTTCAAATAAATGAAGGGAATACCAGCCGTGACAGCTAGCATTCCCTTGGTTGTGTTACTTTTGTGAGTACACGATTTTTACTGCCAGCCCTTTGCCAGATTTGACTAAGTGTCCGACAGGTAACGATTCACCAATTTGTGCGCCAATGGAGTTGATTTTGAAAAGCCCATCCAAGGTAAACATTTTTCCAGAAAAAGTGTACAAAGATTTGCGCAGTTGTAGTTGAGCAAGCCCTTGCGTGTGTGCGAGCGTATTTTGGATGACTAAACCCGCATTGTATCCTGCTACATCGAGGAAGTTAGGCGCGCTCTTGGTAGACTTTTGAAATGCCTTGCTAAATGCATTCATTCCCAAGCCATAGTTTACCTTATTGTAGACAAGTAATGGTGGGGTGGGATAAGTGTACGTACCCGCAAGTCCTGATACGCCCACGTTTTGTTCCATACTAGACAGCAATTGTCCTGGGAACACGGTGAACAGCATCTTGAAATGTGCACCACTAGATGTCACGCTTTGCAAAAATGGAATATCATTAGTCGGGTATCCAAATTCAACCACCGCATCAGGGTTAGAAGCCATGATAGAATGTACAAGCACGGAATAATTGGAGGTGGAGGTGGAAACAGAATTGTTGTATACAGGTGTGATATGTGCTTGCTTTAATTTTGCCAGTAATGTGTTAGCCTGCGACTGGTCAAAGTCATTTTGATCGTAAATGACGGCGACACGTTGATAGTGTTGCTTAATCAAGTAGTTTGCTAACGAAGTAGGCCAAACCCCTGAAGTGGGAAGGGAGGTCAGCGCGATATAGGGATTGTTTTTGCTAAAGAAACTGTCACCAGTTCCTGTTGGGTCAATGAGTAACATTTTATGTTCCTGCGCAATCGGGACAGCCACCGAAGTAAGCACAGAGCCAAAGTCGGACACCAAGAGGTTCACCTTGTCTTGCGTAATCAACTGATTATAGAGTGTGGCCGCCGTTGTGCTTGAACTCTGATCGTTATAGGCGACAAGTTTGAGAGGGATCTTTTTGTGAAATGCTTTGACATACACTCCGCCTTTGGCGTTCATTTGATTGACCCAAAATTTAAGGCCGTTATATTGTGGCAAAGAAGATTCTGCAAAGCTACCAGATTCTGCGTACAGTGTGCCGATGACAATTTGCTTTGGTGCGTTGGTGGCTGCGTTGGCAGCGGCCATTCCTGAAAGTGTCATGGCTGATGTGATTAGTCCCGCCGTGGCGATCCGAGAAAGCACTCGGAATGGGAATTTTTTCATTGTAATACAGCACCCCTTTATATTGTTTTTATCTATTTTGGTGACTTGCATCGAGAATCGTGCCATACTTAGTTGGTAAACGCTTTCAAGTTGTTAAGTATTCCGATGCATCTATCTCTACTATATACCATTGCTGATTTTTTACGAGAATATGTAACCAAGAAAATCATTATGTAATTAAAAAAAGTGATGGGCTGAAGTATTCGTAAGTGAGGAG
>JAJZCJ010000388.1 GCA_021846145.1 Bacillota bacterium | reverse complement strand
GAGTATAATCCCGGCATGTACCCGTTGGATGAGAAGTTGATTTTTACAGGTGTGGCACCGGTAATTCTTTATCAAGAGGAATTGGCCAAACACACCACATGGCGTATCGGGGGACCTGCTGATGTGATGGCTATTCCGGATCACATTAGTCAGGTGATGGAACTCGTGCGCGTGGCTAAAAATCACGGGATTCCCTATTTTGTGTTAGGCAGGGGAAGCAACTTGCTTGTCAAGGATGGGGGTATCCGCGGATTAGTCATTAAAATGGGAGAATTATTTTCTCAACTTACCATTAATGGCTCTGATTTGGTGGTGCAATCTGGGAGATCAATTGTATCTGCAGCGCATGTGGCGATGAAAAACGGTTTGTCAGGGCTGGAATTTGCGACGGGCATACCGGGAACTGTCGGAGGCGCTGTAATGATGAACGCTGGGGCCCACGGCAGTGCGATACAAGATGTGATTCAATCAGTTCAGGTGCTTACTCCGGCCGGAGAGGTAGCGAATCTTTTGGTGCCAGCACTAAATTTCCATTATCGTTCCAGTGCGCTTCGTGATTCAGGTAATGTGGTGCTGTCTGCCACGTTTGCTCTAACACCTGGCAATGTAGAGGAAATGTTGGGGAAAGTGAAGGCATGGAGCCTGCGCAGACATGCTACACAACCGCTTTCGTTCCCAAGCTGTGGGAGTGTGTTTCGCAATCCACCAGGCGATCATGCTGCTCGGTTGATCGAGGCCGTTGGGTTAAAGGGAACACGAATTGGCGATGCGATGATTTCTGATCTCCATGCTAACTTTATTATCAATCTTGGTCACGCCAGCGCCAAAGACGTCATGGCGCTCATGAAGTCTGCACAAGAGCGGGTAAAAGCAGTATTTGCTATCGAATTGGTACCGGAGGTTCGTCTGGTAGGTGAGGACGAGGCGCGGGGGTGAAGAGTAATGGCGCGATTTATCATTGATGGTGGGAATCGGCTTAATGGTTCAATCCGCGTGCATGGGTCAAAAAATGCGGCATTGCCCATACTGGCAGCGGTCGTGATGGCACAAGGAGAAATAGTCATTCAGGACGTCCCTCGCTTAGATGACGTGTATGTGATGCTCGAAATTCTTCAATCTTTAGGGGCGAAAGTGGCTTTTCACAAAAATCAAGTGATGATTGATCCCACTTTCATTCATACGACTGATGTTCCCGAGCATTTAATGAAGTTAATGCGATCTTCGATCTTTTTGATGGGGCCGTTACTAGCTCGTTTTCACACGGTGAAAATCTCTAAACCGGGTGGATGTACGATAGGCACTCGTCCGATTGATTTTCATCTTAAAGGATTGCGATTGCTGGGCGCAGAAATTGTCGAACGGCATGGGTTTATTGAGTGTAAGGCAGAACGGTTGCATGGAGCAACGATATTTCTGGACTTTCCTAGCGTGGGTGCGACGGAAAATTTATTGATGGCCGCAGTTCTTGCAGATGGGGAAACCGTTATTGGCAATGCTGCGAGAGAGCCAGAAATTCGGGATTTGGCGGCGTTTTTAAATCAGCTTGGCGCACGTATTGAAGGTGCGGGTGAAGATACGATCATTGTGCAAGGTGTGCCAGCGTTAGCGACGACTGAATTTCGCGTGGCTCCCGATCGGATTGTAGCAGGCACACTATTGATTGCCAGCGCTATGACGAAAGGACACGTGGAAATTCAAAATGTAAGGCCCTCAGAATTGACGGCGGTGACCATGAAACTGCAAGAGATGGGAGTGCAGATCAGAGCGAATCATGATATACTGGAAATTAGTAATACAGGTAGGTTGAGAGCTGTTGAACGCTTGCAGACTAGCCCGTTTCCAGGCTTTCCTACTGATTTACAAGCACCTTTTATGTCGCTATTAACTGTTGCCAAGGGCACTAGCATTGTTTCTGAGACCATTTTTGAGGACCGATTTAAGCATGTGAGTGAATTACAAAGAATGGGCGCCTCCATTAAAGTGGATTTGCGTTCAGCATTCATTCGCGGTGTTCCCGAGTTGACTGGAGCTGCAGTGGAAGTGACGGATTTGCGTGCGGGTGCTGCGTTAGTGATCGCAGGGCTTGGCGCGGAGGGTCGCACTATTTTGGACGACATCCATCACATCGACCGAGGCTACGAATCGATGGAGTTGCAATTAAGGTCATTAGGTGCGAAAATCTTACGCACGCAGGATTTGCTAGAGAATCTGGAAGCACAAGCATAATAATCATGTAGTTGTGATGATTGAGGTTTTTTTCACGGCGTGTGGGGGAAGACGGCCTCGCTCGCTTTTTTTATGGCAGCTTTGGCCAAATAGGAAGGAAGTCGCTAGCAATTTGGAAGCAACACCGGCTAAACAAACATCATTGCGGTTTCGCTGGATTCTTGGAGTGATATTATTAGTTTTTTTTCTTTTGCTGATGGCAGCAGCCTATTTGCAATCGCCATATGCAAAAGTACGTTCTGTTGTGGTACAAGGAGCGTCTGATATGTCATCGTCGATGCTGGTTAACGATACAAAGATACAAATAGGGGAAAATTTATTTGCAGTTTCTGGACAGACTGTGGCTCAACGGTTG
>JAJZCJ010000053.1 GCA_021846145.1 Bacillota bacterium | reverse complement strand
GTGGCAGAGGCAGATAGTTTACGCATTACCAGAGTCAATATATTTCCACCCGTAGAAAATATTGTGGAAGAAATAATGGCAGACTGATGGTAAAATGAGCATCAAGAGTGGTGATTTAATTAATGGATAAAGTTGCAGTGAGGTTTCAGCCTCAGCGAGCAGAAATAGCAGTCGATCGCGGACATAGTGTAATGGAGGCCGCCAAACTCGGGAAAATTACGCTTCCTCATAAGTGCGGTGGTCATGGATCATGTGGGACTTGTAAAGTGTTAGTGGAGAGTAAGACAGATCTAACGATTCCTACGAATATGGAACGCCGACATTTGACTGAAGAAAAGTTGACGATAGGATATCGTTTAGCCTGTCAATGCAATCTAACGGGGCCGGCGACCATCACTGTTCCGGAAGAACCATTTCGGCGTGTGGTGCGCGAATTACTGGAGGAACAGAGGCAACAGGAGCAGATGCTACAGCATACTGCAGATGTGACGACTGTCGCAGGAACAGGAGATTGCAACGATGAAGTGAGTGATTCATTACCAGATGATCCGACTCGGGAGATTTGGGGACTTTACTAATGTGGATGCATAAAAATAGCCCGCCAAGCACGATACAGCTTGGCGGGCTATTTTTATGCATGATTCATTAAAGAGATGATATCTTGGACATATCTTTGCGTTTCAGGATACGGTGGAATGCCGCCATACTGGGCCACGGCGTTGCTACCAGCGTTGTATGCAGCGAGCGCGAGAGAAATATTGCCATGGTAGTGATTTACTAATTCGCCTAAATAACTCATTCCACCCAACAAATTGGAGAGCGGATCATAAGGATTAGATACCCCTAGCATTGCTGCGGTTTCGGGCATCAACTGCATTAAGCCCATCGCTCCAGCAGAGGAGGTGGCAGAAGGAGAATAGCCTGACTCTTGCGTAATCACGGCGTTGACTAATTTAGGGCTTAATCCATATCGTGGCGCGTATTGGTTGACCCAGTCTTGAATGGTAGACTTGCTCACTCCTGATGTTGAGCTGTTGACTGATGAATCTGTAATTGATGGCGTCGATGGTATATTGATCACCGGAGTAGAGAGAGTGCCAAGTGGCATCTGGTTGCCGATCATCGTGATCCCTGCCGTACCTCCTAGATTACCTGTACTGCCAAGTAAAAGTGGCAGTAAATCAGAAGTTAGGTTGGTGCCAGTGGGCATTGCACCTTGTAACATGGAAGCTGTGGATAATAAAGAGAGCAGCGATGAACTGCTACTACTTCCTCCTCCGCCCAGCAATCCGCTTGCTAGTCCAGAGGAGCTGGAGCTATCTGTAGAATTTAAGGTGCTGCTCAACATGCTGTTCATCTGGCTTTGCATAAGCAAGCTATACAGTTCAGCCATGTTTGCCGTTGGTGTGGTACTAGTAGTGCCAGTGGCCGACCCTTGTATGGCTTGATTTAAAAGAGTTGAGAATTTTGTTGTATCCGCTGAACTATTTTGTGGTTTTTTCGTATTGTTCACAGTGGCTGCTACAGGCGCAGTTGAGTTCACATAAGATGATGGATCAATAATCAAGCTGAATTCTCCTTTATAGAAACACCATATAAACTAGTATAATTATAGTTGATTTTAATCTTTACAACAATGCTCGTGTCAATGCACTCATCAGTAATGTCTTGAGCGGCTTTACTAGGTCAGCCAGCGGTGGGCTTTGCGGACTCAAAAAGCTCATTAACATCACTTCATGAATGGCACCGAGCCAAGCGTAGGCGGTGAGCGTGACGTCAAGGGGAGCGATTGAACCATCATCAATTGCCGCTTGCAGATGCTTCGCAATTAATGTGGCAAAATGTTGATGTGCCTCAAATACTTCTTTATCAAATGCTTTGCCTAGTCCAGTGGCCTCCAGAAATAATAGCCTCGTCGCTTTCTCGTGGCGTGAAAAAATTTGCAGCACGGTTTCTAACGCTGCTTCAATTTTTAAGTCTGCGCCAGTTTTGTCTTCTACCGCCGATTCTACATCTGCCACAATGTGATCGACCAGCGTTTTTAGGAGTGCTTTGAAAATTGATTTTTTACTAGGAAAATGGAAATAAAAGGCACCTTTTGATGTGTCGGATAGTTTGGTAATGTCATCCACCAGTGCCCCATTGTATCCTTTATCAGAAAACACGTCAATCGCTGCGTCCAAAATGCGTTGTTTTGTGACTTCTTTATCTCGTTTCGCCAATTGTTAATCCTCCCAGAAAACTTCCACGCTATCATTGCGCTCCAGTACAGTGGTAAAATCCGCAGTTTGACCATTGCGTTTCATGATGAGACGGGATTTTCCCATTGCATGCATTTTCAAGCTATCACCCAAACGATAAATAACGTCACTAATGGTCACTGGGCTGGCATTATTTTGAGGTGATGGTTCATAGACGATTTCGTCGCCATCATGAATCATGGCATGGGGCGTTGTGGCTTTGCCATTTAATAAAATCGGTACTTGGGTGCGCACTATTTCTGGTTTACCGTTGATCTGTATTTGAAAAGGTGTGATTTCGTAATAAACGATATTGGCCACTTTCAGGACATCATCAACAGTCATATCGGGTTGAACAATTAAGTACAACTTCATCTCGTGTTCAATCGGTACATCTTCTGTCAGCCAATGATCCGACTGCGCAGAGGTGGCAATGCGAAATTTCCTGCTAGTGAATTCAATGGCATGGTGGTTTACTTGCACGTGGATCGATTCTTCGAGCACTGTCTTTTTGTAATTTGCGATCACTTCGCTGACAGTCGGCCACTTGATAATAATCTGATCGCGGTCTTTTAATTTGCTGTGCATGGGTGCAAGTCGCCCGTTAATTTGAATCTTTGGTTCAATCGTATACGGTTGGTCATCAATCCAGATGGTACGCGTATGGTTAGCTTCAATTAAATCCGCCAACGTTCCAGTCGCTACTTGCCCTTGCGTGGCAGGTGTGACTTCAAGCTCATCTCCTGCTTCGAGAATTTCAGCTAGGGAAGTAGATTGATGATTTCTTAGCAGTTTACCAGGTGACCCAATGGTACCCGTCAAGGCTTTGATTGTACCGTTAATCTCCACTACTACTGCTGCGCCAGGACGAGTCTTCAAGATGCCTAAATCCACGCCTGCCTCAAGTAATGCATCTCCGACAGTCAATGGGTGAAAGGCAAACAGTCGGGTGGCATGTCCATCCACCATCACGGTGATCGGGGTAATTTCACTGGTAGCAGCGGCGAGCGCAATGCCGATCGGTGTCACCGCCTCAGGTCCTGTCAATTGCTCATCACAGCCGATAGCGACCGTGATTGATTCTCGGTCTCGCATCCGCACACGATCTAATGAGAGACCGAGTTTTGTGGCGAGCAATGGTTCGATAAATGGGGTCTTCGCCCCTCCGCCAATTAGCATGACTGCTGTCGGTGGCTTGTTGTTCAAGTGTAAAATTTCATCTGCAATGGCTTGTGCTAACGCGTCAATCGAAGGTTTTAACTGCTGCAGAATTTTTTTGCTGGTGACAGTTTTTGTAATGCCAAGAATGTCTGCAAACGTTTGTTTTGGTTCGAACAGAAGCTTTCGTTTTAGCGCTTCTGCTGCAGGGAAATCCAGCAAGAATAAGTCGACAAGCGCCTCTGTGATCTCATCGCCTGCAATCGGCACCATGCCATAAGCCTGCACAGTGCCATCGGCCGTAATGGCAATATCAGAGGTGCCCGCACCGATATCAACAAGCGCAATGTTTAATTTGCGCATCGTTTTGGGAATCAACGCATTGAGTGCCGCGATCGGTTCTAAAGTAAGCCCATGCATCATCAGACCAGCATCACGGAGCGCACTGTCCAGAGAGTCAATGACCACCCGGGGTAAAAAAGTGGCAATTAACGATACTTTGGCTTCCTGCCCGCGTTGACCGACGAGGTTGCCGATCTTTTCTCCATCCAAATAAAAAGAATGCACGGAATAACCAACACAATGTAAAGATAATGGACTAGTATCTGGCAGGTGGCTATCCTTAGTCAATGCGGATTTTGCGCTTTGCACGGCAAGCAGTTGTAAATTAAACACATCTTCAGAAGAACAAGTATTTCCCCCAAGTGGGAATGTCGCTTGCGCATCAATCGTTTTTAAGGCTCGTCCCGCAGCTGCCACTGCAACTTGAGTCAATTCCTGATGGCTAGCTTGTGTCAGTTGTTCTTTGATTCTGGAGATGACGTTAGCCACAGCCTGAATGTCATGAATTTGACCATCTTGCATCGCGCGATCTTGATGCTCTTCTGATTCTGTATAATGAACCATGCACTTGTCGCCTTCAATGCTGTACAAAAGACCAGTGACGCCACGCGTGCCAATATCCAGTGCAAATCGTAAATCCTGCATGTTTACCATCCGTCCTTGTTTACGCTTTAACGAAGTTGTAAATCATAGCCTGACTCATGAAGCTTGTTTTTTAGTTCTTCAATGTGCGCCCAATTGCGCATCTCTGCCGCTAATTGTACTTCTACTTGTCCGAGTCCCAATGCTTGTCCCAGACGATGATGTTCGATCGATACAATATTAGCACCAGTTTCTGCTACTGTTGTCAATAAATTTACAAGAGCCCCAGGGCGATCTGGCAGTGTGGTGACAAAACGAATATGTCGCCCTGCTGCCACTAGTCCGTGCTCAATGATGCGAGAAAGTAGCAACACATCCACATTGCCGCCAGATAAAATAATCGCCGTCTTTTTATTTTCAAATGGCAGTTTTTTTGTAATCGCAGCCGCAATACCGGCAGCGCTGGCTCCTTCGCTAACGACCTTAGAGCGTTCAATCAAAACGACCATCGCCCTGGCTATTTCCTCATCTTCCACTAACACGACATCATCCACATAAGATTCCACTGCAGCAAATGTGAGGACACCTGGACGTTTTACTGCAATCCCGTCCGCAATGGTTGCGACATGCGTCAGTTCTTCAATGCGATTGGCAGCCAATGATTTTTTAAATCCGGCGGCTCCTTTTGCTTCTACACCAATGATGCGGATGTCTGGTTTCAGTGTTTTGGCGGCAATTGCAATGCCTGAAATCAGTCCGCCTCCACCGATGGGGACGACGATGGCTTCTAAGTCTGGCAATTGTTCTAGCACTTCGATACCGATTGTTCCTTGCCCTGCAATGATCATTTCATCGTCAAAAGCATGAATGTACGTCGCTCCCGTTGCCTCTTTGATTGATTGTGCTTTTGCGTACGCTTCATCATAATTTTGCCCATAAAGCACGATTTGCGCCCCGTATTTTCTGGTTGCTTCGACTTTGGATAGCGATGCGACGGTGGGCATGACAATCGTACAAGGCACCCCCATCCATTTGGCCGCATACGCCACGCCCTGTGCGTGATTGCCAGCGGAGGCCGCAATCACGCCGCGTGCCTTCTCCTCGTGAGTGAGGGTGGACATTTTGTTAAAAGCGCCGCGAATTTTAAAAGAGCCTGTTCGTTGCAAGTTTTCGAGCTTTAAATAAATTTGATTTTGCGAAAGTGTAGATAAAGTTTGTGAAAAATCTAATGGTGTTTTTTCAATAATATCAGCGATGCGAATACGTGCTTCTTGAATTTCATGTAAAGTGACAGTCAAAAAGATGTCCCTCCAGACAATTATGCTTGATTGCTTACCCTACTCCACGTTTTATTGTAGCATAAATGGGTGGCCCTCGAAATTTGACGCGTTGTTTAAAACATCTCTATAATATTGAGCAAAGTCACAGATAGAGAGGAGAGGATACGAGTGTCAAGTTCAGAATTTAGTGATGTTGGTCAGCACCTAGATGCAATAGTGAGACCGTTAGTTAGGGACACATTGCTCTCTATTCGCCCCTATGTCCCAGGACGTCCTATTAAAGATGTCATGAAGGAGTATCAGGTGGAACATGTGATCAAAATGGCTTCTAATGAAAATCCGGTGGGGCCTTCACCAAAGGCGATTGCTGCAATTGAAGACATGCTTGCAGATCTTAATCGTTATCCAGATGGGGCCGCACAAGATTTGCGCCAAGCATTAGCCGCGCACGTTGGTTTATCTGATGCTGCTGTTTTTGTAGGCAATGGGTCTGACGAAGTAATCAAAATGATTGCGGAGACATTTTTGCAGCCAGGCGATGAAATGGTGGTTCCGTTTCCTTCCTTTTCGCAGTATGATTTTGGCGCTCAGGTGATGGGGGCAACAGTGATTCCGGTGCCGCTTGCAAATGGGTTTCAGTATGACCTAGCGGAAATGCGAAAACATGTGACAGCCAATACGAAATTGGTGTATCTGTGTTCACCAAATAATCCAACGGGCACATGGCTTACACACCGGGCAACAGCACAATTTATTGACAGTTTACCCGAAAATGTGATCGTTATTTGCGATGAGGCATATCTCGAATATGTGGATACTCCTGATCCGCTGCGTTCGATTGAATTGATTCGCGCTGGGAAACCGGTGCTATCATTGCGTACATTTTCTAAAATGTACGGGTTGGCCGGCATGCGTTTGGGGTATGCACTGGGAAACCCGACGTTAATTCGCTATTTGCATCAAGTGCGAGAGCCCTTTAATGTCAACGCCATGGCGCAGGCAGCGGCGATTGCGGCACTTGGTGATGTGGATCATGTGCAAAAATCACGTGCGGTCAACAGTGATGGAAGAAAACAATTGTATCGCGGCTTCGAACAATTGGGCATCCACTACATTCCTACACAGGGCAACTTTATGATTGCAGAAGTAGGGGATGGAGGACGTGTGTTTCAGGAGTTGCAGGCCAAAGGCATTATCGTAAGAGCGGGATTCCCGGGAATTCCTGAATTTATTCGCGTGAGCATAGGAACGCGGGAAGAAAATGCGCAATTTTTAGTGGCGCTGGCAGAAACACTAGGCAAAACACTGGATTTAAGATAGAATAGACAAAAAAATATTAGAATAAATATTCGAAATATTTAGAGGGAGAGTTATTAGGATGGCAGAGGATCGTTTGAAAGAATTACGCAAGGAACTAGATGGTATCAATCACGAATTGTTGATGATCTTCAGTAAACGAGCAGATGTAGTGGAGCGAATTGGGCAAATTAAACATGCTCGTGGAGTTGACCCATATGATCCAGAGCGTGAAAAACAACAGTTAGATCAACTGGTCAGTGAAAATCCAGGTCCATTTTCAGATGGCACGATTCGTCATTTGTTTAAGCAAGTATTTCAAGCCTCGCTGGGGCTTCAGGAAGAACAACGACACCTTTTGGTGAGTAGGGCAAGAACAAGTACGAACACAGTAGTCAATGTGAAAGGCACAGAAGTGGGCAATGGGTTGCCGATTGTGATTGCAGGACCTTGTTCTGTGGAAACGACAGAACAAATGGAACAAGTGGGTGCCTACATGCAAACACAAGGCGTTAGTTTGTTGCGAGGTGGCGCATTTAAACCTAGAACTTCTCCTTATGATTTTCAGGGGCTAGGCGAGCAAGGGCTACGGATGCTCAGGCAAACCACGCAAAAATACAATATGGCTTCTGTTTCAGAAATCGTGAATCCTGCAGATATTGAAATGGCGTTGCAGTACGTGGACGTGATCCAAATTGGGGCACGCAATATGCAAAATTTTGAGTTACTAAAGGCGGCAGGTCAAACGCGCGTGCCAGTATTACTTAAGCGGGGGCTGTCAGCTACGATTGAGGAACTGATTTTCGCGGCAGAGTATATTGCAGCCAGAGGAAATGAAAGGATCATTCTTTGCGAGCGCGGCATTCGCACGTATGAAAAGGCCACGCGCAACACGCTCGACATTTCAGCGGTGCCTATTTTGAAGCAAGAGACACACTTGCCTGTGCTCGTTGACATCTCACATTCAACAGGACGAAAAGATATTATGTTGCCTGTAGCCAAAGCGGCACTTGCCGTAGGTGCAGATGGGATTATTGTGGAAGTTCATCCTGAGCCGAGTGTGGCGTTGTCAGATGCCAAACAACAGATGAATTTTAATGAATTCAGCAGTTTCCTTAGTGAACTACGCAATAGTGGCTTTTTACCACAACTCGCAGGCGTAACAGGAGCGTAAACAAAAAATATCATCAACTAAGTTCGTCAAAAGGGCCTTTCGTGTAAAGGCCCTTTTGATTTGTAAAGATTTCGTAAGGATATTGTAAAGTTGGCATTATCTTTACAAATGCTTAACAATCGAACTTTATAATTTACTTAGTTCAAAAATGGCGAAGGGGGACGCACGGTGATACACGACACTGTAGCGCTCGATGATCCTATTCAATTGACGGAATCTGAATTGCAGGAATTAGAGGCTGTTTTTATGGGTGGAATGAATATGCGCGCAACCGCAGACATTGCCAAGGAAACGGTCATTCATGTAGAAGCTTTATCTGCCTATTTTGGTCATAAAAGAGTACTAAATAATTTGTCTCTGGACATTAAGGATCGTGAAATTACCGCGATCATCGGCCCTTCAGGGTGTGGGAAGACGACATTTTTGCGAACGATCAATCGCATGAGTCACACGATTCCGGGGTTTCGTCATGAAGGAATCGTCAATGTCGTGGGACGGGATATCTCTGGGGTAAAAGACGTTGAGTCTTTTCGTCGTACAGTAGGCATGTTATTCCAACGGCCTAATCCTTTTCCGATGTCTATTTTAGATAATATGACGTTGGCGTTGCGTTTGTTTGGCGTCAATAAAAAGGAACGTTTGGAAATTGCTAAAACAAAGTTGGATGAAGTGGGGTTATATGAAGATTTAAAAGATCGACTGAATCATTCTCCCTTTGCTTTATCCGGAGGTCAACAACAACGTTTATGTTTGGCGCGCGCGCTTGCGGTGGAACCGAAGGTTTTGCTGCTTGACGAACCAGCTTCCGCGCTTGATCCCAAATCAACAAAATTATTAGAAAATTTATTTGTTCGACTTGCAGATCACATGACGATCGTCATTGTCACGCATAATTTGGCACAGGCTAAGCGCATTGCTAAGCGGACCGCATTTATGGAAGCAGGAGAAATTGTAGAATTCGAGACGACAGATAAGTTATTTTATAGTCCGCAAGACCCTCGGACGCGGGTGTATGTTGAAGAGCAAATTGGTTGACATGTGACTGTCATCTTCTTTAACGTTTCTTTACATTATCAAAACAAGTCCTTTACGCAAGAACGATATGATAGACCATGTAAAGAATGCAATATATTTATTGCAATTCTAAAATCATGGGGGTATCTATAAATTGATGAATAAATTCAAGAAAGCATCCTTATTGACGATTTCTGCCGTGATTGGTGCCGGCGCACTTACTGCTGCAGCGACGATGGTTCCCGCATTTGCGAAGTCAGTTACTCATCGTGATTCTTCGACAGTTAAATTGCAGGAAACTGGTTCTACGTTGCTGTACCCATTGTTTCAATTGTGGGTGCCCGCCTATCAAAAAGTAGCGCCTAACGTGCAAATCACGCCATCTGGCACAGGTAGTGGTACTGGTATCCAGCAAGCGACGGATGGTACGGTTCAAATCGGCGCATCGGATGCGTACATGAATAATTTATTGATCAAACAAAATCCAAGCATGTTAAATATTCCGCTCGCTATCTCTGCTCAACAAGTGATGTATCATATCCCGGGGCTTGCAAAGAAGGTTCATCTGCATCTGACGGGCAATGTATTGGCTCAAATCTACACTGGCAAGATTCGTTATTGGAACGATGTCCAAATTGCCAAATTAAATAAGGGAATCAAACTTCCCCATGCTGCCATCGTACCTATTCACCGCCAAGATGGCAGTGGTGACACGTTCCTCTTTACGCAGTTTATGACGGATACGAATGCAGCGTGGGCAAAGAATGTGCAGTATGGTACCAATGTATCTTGGCCAAGTGTACCTGGCGCGCTTGGTGCACAAGGCAATCAAGGCGTCGTGCAATCTGCGGTGAGTACGCCGTATAGTGTGGCTTACGTTGGCATCAGTTGGCTTGATCAAGGATTAAAATATGGGCTTGGTGAAGCAGCGCTACAAAATAAAGCCGGGAATTTCTTACTTCCCAATAATGCGACGATCAAATCAGCGGCAAATGCGATGACTGGTCATACACCGAAAGATGAAAGAATTTCGCTCATCTATGCACCTGGCAAAAATTCTTATCCGATCATCAATTATGAGTATGCGATTGTCAACAGTAAGCAAGCGAGTGTTACCGATGCAAATGCAGTGAAGCACTTGCTGAATTGGGCTATTGACGCCAAAGGTGGCAACAAGCCAGTGTTTATGAATAAAGTACATTTCTTGCCTTTGCCAGTATCCATTGAGCCACTTAGCAAAGCGCAAATTAACAAGATACACGGATAAACTACTAGGATAAGGAGTAACGAATTTGCATAATGCAAGACTTCGTTCTAGGCTGTTTCAAGTGGCTGCCGGCATTGCTGCCGTCAGCCCTCTTGTTGTGTTGATTTTTGTGGGTTTCGTCTTGTTTAATGATGCCTGGCCTGCGTTTAAATACCAAGGGCTATCTTTTTTTACGGGCATCACATGGAACATGGGGAATATGTACGCCAATGCGCCTGTTGTTCACAATGGCGTACAGGCGGCACCGGGCGCGACGTTTGGAATTTTGCCTTTTATTGTGGGGACATTAGGATCATCGCTGATTGCTATGATTATCGGTGTGCCGATTTCGCTACTTTCGGCGTTTGCCTTAGTGTTTAAAATTCCGCCTCGCTATGCCAAGTGGATTTCTTCCGCTATCGAGTTGTTAGCGGGGATTCCTAGTGTGGTATTCGGGTTATGGGGCATGGTAGTGCTCGCGCCTATTGTGGCCAATCAGATAGGCCCATGGCTTTCTCATTTGGGCGGAATTTTTCCGTTTTTTGCAGGTTCGGCAGGGTCTGGTTTTGGACTGTTGACCAGCGGTATTGTACTTGCTGTCATGATTATTCCGATTATTACAGCGACTAGCCGAGATTTAATTGCACAGGTTCCCAAACTGTCGATGGAGGGGGCACAAGCGTTAGGCATGACCACTTATGAAAGTGTGCGCCATATCGCTTTGCCACTTGTGCGCCGTGGGATAATCGGTGCCATTATTCTTGGTTGGGGGAGGGCACTTGGGGAGACGATGGCGGTGCTCATGGTGAGTGGGAACGCCACCAATTATTTGCCAAACAATCTTTACAGTCCGATTTCGACGATGGCCTCCACGGTGGCAGCACTACTTGATGGGGCATTAAATGATTTCACTTCTTTATCCATTCACGCATTAGCACTGATCGCAGTGACGTTACTCATTATCACCATGATTACGAATTTACTCGCCCGACTATTAGTGCAATTAGGACGCCGAGACGTGGGAACGGAGGCATAACGGATGGACAGAGGAGCAGGGATGCGTTCGCAACGGCGCAAAGTGAAGTCAATCGCCATCTGGGGACTTTCGTTTGCGGCGTTATTGTTTGTCGTACTGATTGTGTTTGATATTTTAATTTCTGTGATTAGTCGGGGAATTCCTGGTTTGTCGCTGACACTTTTTGAGACGCAAACTTCCGGTATTGCAGGAGGGCTGCAAAACGCCATTCTCGGGACGTTATTGTTGATTGTGCTGAGCACAATTATTGCTGCGCCTTTGGGCATTTTGGCGGGTATTTATATTGCACTCTATGCACCAGTGCGCCTAGGTTCGATCATTCGCTTTATCGCTGAAGTGCTGGCGGGTATTCCTTCGATTGTAATTGGGTATTTTGGTTATATGATCATGGTTTTGCAGTGGGGGATGGGATTTTCTGCATTGGCCGGTGGTATCAGTTTGTCCATCATCATTTTGCCGTATGTTGTGCGCACTACAGATGCGAGTTTTCGGCAAATTCCTAGCAGTTATTTAGAAGGTGCGCTCGCGTTGGGCATGACCCCACTGATGGCGATGCGAACCGTTTTATTAAAACTTGCTACGCCCGGAATTCTCACTGGTGTGCTACTGGCAGTATCGATTGCGCTGGGTGAGACAGCACCCTTGATTTACACCGCGGGTTGGTCGAATTTTAATCCCAATTTACAATTGGTTAAAAATCCAGTAGCGTATTTAACTTATGTGGTCTGGACTTACTTGAATGAGCCATATAATTCTGCACATCAATTGGCCTATACGGCTGCGTTATTATTGGTGTTCATCGTGTTGATATTGCATGTGCTGGTTCGTATGTTGCAAAGGGATGGAGCAAAACACGCCTAATTTCGCAAAAATTATTTAAATAAAAATCGTTTATTATCCTTCCAGTCCTATATAATGGACTGTATAACATGTGTGTATATTTCATCAATGACAAAGGGAGGCTACCATCTACAATGGCACTTTTTAAGCGTGTGCGTGATCTTACGATGGCAACTGTCAATGATCTGCTCGATAAGGCTGAAGATCCAGTAAAAATGGTGAATCAATTTGTTCGTGACATGGAAGAAGATATTAGTGAGGCAGAGGTGGCTGTCGCAAAACAAATCGCGATCGAGAAACGGTTTTTAGAACAGCGCGACGAGGCGGCGGCATTGGTACAAAAGCGTACAGAACAGGCGGAAAAGGCGCTTGAGTTAGGCAATGAAGAATTAGCCAAAAAGGCGCTTCAGGATAAAATTGACCAGCAATCTCACTACGAGACTTATGCTGCGGAGTATGACAAAGGCAAGGCAATGGCGGATGATCTTCGTCATCGATTGTCGGAGATGAAAGACGAGTTGCTCAAAATGAAGAGCAAGCGGGAGATGTTAGTTGCTCGCGCCGATGCTGCCAAAGTGCAAAAGCAAATCAATCACACGATGGGATCTTTTGGGTCGGACAGTGCATCACAGGGGTTTGCTCGCATGGAGGAAAAGGTGAATCAATTGGAAGCAGAAGCGGAGGCTTCCAATGAACTGCGTGGCAATGGCAAGTCGCTAGATGATGAGTTCAATGCGTTAGCTGGTGATTCTGCACTTGACAAAGAACTAGCTGCGCTGAAGGCGAAAATTGCTGATAAAAAATAAAGTGCTGCATTAGTTACCGATGATGTGTCATGGGGCTGGTTGCGACCGGCCCCATATTTATCTTCTATGTGGTGATTTACTTCAACGTAACGAGGGTGGTGGCAGTGACTGCAATGGGATGGATCGTGATTGCGCTGATACTCGGTGTAATCGAGCTTTTTTCAATTACCTTTATATTACTGTGGATTGCGATTGCTGCTTTTATCACTGGACTATTTGGACTGCTTGTACCGTTTTTTGAGTGGCAAGTCAGTTTTTTTGTCATCCTATCTGTATTGTTGCTTGTGTTGACGTGGCGTTTTAGTAAGCGTGTGCGGAATCGTCCGTCGCGTTTTCTTTCTCGTGTCGATGAACTTGTCAATTTGCAAGCACAAGTCGTGGAAGGTTGGCCAGCAGGCGGCAGTGGTCTTGTGAAAGTGCACGGGGAAGTGTGGAGTGCCAGAGGAAGCACGCAGGATGCTCACTTTGAAAAAGATTCATTTGTTCGCATTATCACGATCGACAGCACGCAATTAGTGGTAGAGAAATTATGAGTTAGGGGGGCAATTTACCATGCCTAGTGGCGTAACAGTGTACATTATGTATTTGATCATTATTGTCATCGTGATTCTTATTATAGCTCGTGGGGTGCGCATCATTCCGCAGCAGACGGTATCCATTGTGGAACGACTTGGGAAATACCACAAATCGCTATTTCCGGGACTAAATTTAATTATTCCTTTTATTGATCGCGTCGTTCGCAACTTGGATTTACGCACACAACAGGTACTCATTCCTAAGCAAGAAGTCATTACGAAAGACAATGTGAAGATTCTCATTGAGACAGTTTTTTTCTATACTGTCATTGATGCGAAGCAGGCAACGTACAACATTCAAAATTTTGTAAACGGAATCCAAAATATCACTGCTTCAAATATTCGTCAGGTGGTAGGGCACATGGAGTTAGATGAGACCCTTTCTGGCCGCGATCGCATTAGTTTGGAACTGCGCAAATCGCTCGATGAGGTGACAGAGACCTGGGGGGTGCGTATTGACCGTGTGGAAATTATCGACATACAACCCCCACACGAAATACAAAATTCGATGGAAAAGCAAATGAAGGCAGAGCGAGAAAAGCGCGCGAATATTTTGCAAGCAGAAGGCGAAAGACAGTCGGCTATTTTACGCGCAGAAGGGGAAAAACAGTCTGTGATTTTGCGTGCGGAAGCGGAAAAAGAGGCGAATATCCGCAGGGCGGAAGGGGTGCAGCAGGCGCTGATTTTGGAGGCTAACGGAACTGGTGAAAGCATTAAAATCGTTGCCAATGCGGAAAGAAATCGCATTGAACTGATTTCTAGCGCCGGGTTGACAGAGGAAATGTTGGCGTTTCAGTCGTTTGAAGCGTTAAAATCAATGGCACAGGGGACAGCAAGCACGATCTTTGTCCCCACTGATGCGGTGGGCGTGATGGCTTCACTTGGTTCGATCAGCAGTATGTTTAAGTCCACGCAGGGGGAATGATGGGTGACGTGGGAAGAACTTCGGGAAAAACTGGTGTTTGTTCCCGAGCGT
>JAJZCJ010000387.1 GCA_021846145.1 Bacillota bacterium | reverse complement strand
CCCACCACACCTTGTTGTGGAAAATAGCGAGAGGCCATCACCATTTTCCCTTGTCTAGAACGGAGCATGAATTCAAGATCTGCGCCCATCCACAAATGGTCATAATCAGGTCGAAGATTCTTTTCTTCTTGAGCCATCCAGTCTGAAATGGCGTCTGCATATAATTCCAGCGTGCGCCCTTTGAGCACTGGAGTAGCCGCCACATCAAGTACCACTTGTCGCGATTTGGATAGCACGCCAATACTAACCAATCCGAATTCCAAACCTAGTGCATGAACGGCACGAACGGCCAGTTGAGTCACTTTTTTCGTTTCGTCGTCCAGTTCACATGGCACTTCAAAAAATGCATCGGTAATCTGATTGATCCGCTTGCTTAACCACACCGCTTTGCTTTCCGTACGAAAACAGCTCAGCGCCTTCAAATCAAAAACTGGCACACGATAATGACGAAGCAAATGCATTTTTGACTCTGTATCTTCTTCTGCACTACGACTGCGAGGACAAGCTACTCCTGCCCTACGCAAAGACTTGAGCAACGTGCGCCGAGAATCTGCACTCAGGAGTGCATCTCTACGGTTGACAGTCCAGCCCAAATCTAGATCTTCTGTGTTACCAAAACGAATGACGCGATCATCCGCTGTGATTCCTTTTACGTCTTGAGCTAGCACCAATCCATTTACACGTTTTGCCAGTCGAGAGGCCGATGCCTGCCCACTGTGTAAGAGAAAAAATCGCATGGCTCTCTCTCCTCCTAAACGCCTGATCTGTATTTGCGATTAGTGTTTTCATTCAGCCGCATCGCATAGAGCAGTGGCCGCTCTAACGCTCGCTCCACCAATTGCGCTGACCCACGGGTGGTCTCGATGTTTTTACGAGGCTTTGAATTGATTTCCAAAATGTAAACCTGTCCTGCATCGTCCACACCAAAATCCATTCCCAGTTCACCAAGTGTTCTTTTTGCTTTTTCTTCAATTAATTCCGGTAATTTTTTTACAAGAAACTGTAGTTGTTTACGCATTTGCTGATACGAGAAAAGTGACATTTCATTTTTGAGCAAACTGATCGCAAAGGCCTCACCACCCGTAGACAAATTAGAAACAAATTCACCTTTTGCGGCCAACCGTATATACGTCTTCGTTCTTTTCCATTCACCTTTTTCATTCTTTTGCACCAGAACCCGAATATCGAGTGGGCGATTATCCAACTCAAGCAAAGGAATGCCTTCTTGAATTAGATAAGGTGTTTTTGCTGTGCGTGCAGAAAAATGATCATACACTTCTACACAGTCGTGTGTGAACTGCATCTCTTTTTTTACCGTTTTAAGACGAATCATAGAATGCCATCCTTCATCCCGGTGAATTAGCTTGATAATTCCTCTACCCAAGCTGCCATGAATGGGTTTAACAAAAACCACTGGAAATGTTGAACAAAATTCTTTTAAATTTTGCAATGTGTACTTTCCTGATTTTGGAACATGAGGAACAATTGCATTCACATTGCCCAACCACTCATACATCTGCCACTTATTAAAATACCCATCATTAAATATGGCAGCGTGTTTGCGCAAGTAATAACGATTGACTGAAATCCGCTTGGCTGTCTCATACTTTCTGGACAACACCTGATCGTACACGACCTTTGGCAATTGCAAGGGGATTTTAATAATTTTGCTATTCACTTCGTCACTTGATTGCATGAGCACATAGCCATCTAACGTATCCTTGCTTGGATCTACTTCTGCAGGGTCAAACACACAAGCAAATAAATTGTCTTTGTGGGCAATCCGTAAGTATTGATACAAAAGCGCGCCCTGTTGACCCTTAAATTCACCATTTTCAAACTTGACGTGTGCCATGATACCAATCGCTGGACGTGAAAGCGGATCAGATGTCATTGATGAACGCCCCTTGTCAACTAGTGCGAGTTACAAGATACTTCGCATAATCCACCATACGCAAGAGGGACATCATTCGCCAATCGGGAGATACTGCCCTCACCATTCGTCTACCAGGACACGGATTAATTTCCAACCAATATACACGTCCCGCTTCATTCATCGCAATGTCGATACCAAGCTCAGACAGTAGCGGATATTCCTTTTGAAATGATCGAAACACTTTACGCGCTAATATTTTTCCTCGATCAACTCCACGCTGCCATGTCTGAACTTGATCTGCAGGCAAATATTTTGCCATCTCTTTGCAGGAAAAAGCCCGACCACCCGTGTGAAGATTAGTAGTGACACTCTTTTTTTTACCGACACGCGCAATCGGCAACACGTAGGGACGATCTTGACCTGCTACGACCTGCACAAGATAGCGCAAGTCAATCGGTTCGCCTGCTAGCGTGTGCATTAAAGGGATCGTTTCCTGCACAACTGCCGCCTGTCCCAAAAGACGTTCATTCACTTCTTGGACGAGTTCTGTTGAGTCCTGATGCGCAAATTGCATGACCCCTGTCTGGCTTGCCGCCAATAAAAAAACATCTGCTGCTTTTTGAATTCTCATCACACGACTACCTTGAGATCCCAACACCGGTTTAATATAAAGATCAGGCATCGTCTCCAAGTAGGGATAGATATCCCTTG
>JAJZCJ010000386.1 GCA_021846145.1 Bacillota bacterium | reverse complement strand
ATGTAGTGAGTCCCCAACAGCAATAATGTGACCCATCTTACGGCCAGACCGCGCCTCCCTTTTTCCATAAAAAAAGACGTTGACGTCTGCATCAAGCGGATAAATAAAGCCATGGCGCAAATAATCTTTACTTGCTCCCTGACCAATAAACAAATCACCTAGTAAATTTCGCATCACAGCAGGTCGCGCATCCACAGCGCCCAAGCGTTCACCAGCCATTGCCAACACCAGTTGCTCAAACTGACTGGTCACCGTAGAAAGTTGCGTGTGATGGCCAGAATTATGAGGCCTTGGCGCGAGTTCGTTGACCCACACCCTTCCCTCTGAAGTATAGAACATTTCAACTGCTAAAAGTCCTACCAATTGCACTTTCTCCGCAATATGTTGAGCAATACGAGTCGCTTCTTCCTGTACCTGCAAAGGAAGCTCCGATGGCACAGAAGAGGTATGTAAAATATGGTTCACGTGGTCATTGTCAATGACTGGATAGACACGCACATCGCCATGACGCCCCCTCGCAATAATCACCGACATCTCTTTAATAAAAGAAATCCACTCTTCAAGTACACAAGGCACCTGACCTAGTTGCTCCCAAGACGACAGCAGGTCTTGCGCACGCTCAACTTTCAACTGGCCTTTACCATCATATCCTTGTTCGGCCGTTTTCAAGACAGAAGGAAAGCCAAACCCACTAGCCAGAACCACATCCTCCGCTGAGCGAATGAAAGCCACCTTCGGCATTGGCACGCTTAATGACTGCAATAATTCACGCTCACGAATGCGGTTTTGCGTGGCGTACAACAAATCAGGATGGGGGCATGCTTGGGATAATTCAGCTGCCGCGCGCACTGCAGAGATGGGCAAGTGTTCGGTGTCATAAGCAAAAGCGGACACCGCTTTGGCAAATTCCTTTACCATACTTTCGTCTTGCAAATCGCCAAGCCATACTTTATCCGCTACAAGCGCCGCAGGTTCACTATCACGGTTTGCCAACACGTGCATTTCAAACCCTAATTTTTGCCCAGCTAGGCAAGTCATTTGAGCTAATTGCCCTGCACCCAAGATTCCTAATACTTGTCTTGCCAAACACCACACATCCCATCACATAAAGGAATTTCGCTCATTTCTGGGCAACGACTGTTTTAATACTTGCATCGTTTGATTTTCTCTATATGCATGGAGCCGATCTGCTAATTCTTCATCTGCAGTAGCAAGCATAGAGATGGCTAACAGCCCAGCATTTTTTGCTCCTGCATTCCCAATGGCCACTGTCGCGACAGGAACGCCACCAGGCATTTGTACAATCGAAAGCAGGCTATCTAGTCCGTTTAGTGCCTTTGATGTCACAGGCACGCCGATCACCGGTAAAATGGTCATCGATGCTACCATGCCCGGCAAATGCGCTGCCCCACCTGCACCTGCGATGATCACCTTCAGCCCTCGTTCGCGGGCTGATTTTGCATACTGATAGAGCTTGTCTGGCGTACGATGTGCAGACACGATCTCCGCCTCATACGCCACATGAAACGCTTGTAACACTTCAATCGCTTGTGTCATCGTATCATAATCCGACTCACTGCCCATTACCACACCGACAATTGGTGTCAATCCTATTGTACTCAAGTGGGATATCCCCTTTCAATTATGAAACTCATCATTTATTGTGTATAGTAATTTTCATATAATATATTACGATAAATTCCAGATGGAGTGATCACATTGTCCCATACCTTGAAAACGCTCACACAACTTTTACCGGCACTCAGCGAGGCCACCTTGCAACTTACCCTTTTAACCGTGACAGACAGGGAACGTTTCCTTGCCTATACTCCCGCTAGAGATCTAGACGTAGGTATCAAACCTGGAGATCTTCTTGAAAAAGGCGGGAGCACCTATCAAGCAATGATGCAAAACAAGACGATCATCGCTGAAATTCCCGCGACAGTGAGCGGCATACCCTATATTGCTGCTACCGTCCCAATCGTGGAAGATGGCCAAGTCATCGGTTCCATCGCCACCGCCTATCCGATAAAAAAAGAAGCGGAATTGAACAATATGTCTTCACAAACCACGATCGTCGTCAAGCAAACACGAACTGCTATTACAGGTCTACTAGAAGTGTCAAAAAGCTTGGCTGCTAGCGCACAAACGTTAAATGACCTTGCCGCCAATACCTCACAAACTGCGGAACAAGCGGATAGCATGGCAGGTTTCATCCGAGAAGTGGCTGATAACACCCAGCTTTTAGGGCTTAATGCTGCCATCGAATCGGCGCGTGCTGGAGAATACGGCAAAGGATTCAATGTCGTGGCCAAAGAAATTCGTAAAATGGCGACAAGCAATAAAGAAGCTGCCAAATCGATCAATAAATTTGTCCATGGATTACAATCATCCATCGGTGACGTGGCTGCCCACGCACAAGAGCTTGGTGCCGTATCAGAGGAGTTAACTGCCTCACTTCAGGAGATTGCGAACAACACAGAGAATCTGACCACACTTGCCGAAAAATTGGAACACTTAGCTAGTTTGAGCATTAGCAATCTAGCGACGGAACAGTTCACTAAGTGATTCCTGTGCTTTGTGGAAA